>NZ_JAEHBI010000018.1:0-92021 GCF_016483705.1 Bacillus cereus group sp. N6 | reverse complement strand
GCACGCCGCCAGCGTTCATCCTGAGCCAGGATCAAACTCTCCAATAAAGTTAGTTTGTCTAGCATCTAAAAATAAAATTGACGTTTCACGTTGTTTGTTTCGTTCAGTTTTCAAAGAACTAAAAGCGGGTGAAGAGAATCGAACTCTCGACCAGAGCTTGGAAGGCTCTTGTTTTACCACTAAACTACACCCGCGTGGTCGGGAAGACAGGATTTGAACCTGCGACCCCCTGGTCCCAAACCAGGTGCTCTACCAAGCTGAGCCACTTCCCGTTATGGCGCGCCCGAGAGGAGTCGAACCCCTAACCTCTTGATCCGTAGTCAAACGCTCTATCCAATTGAGCTACGGGCGCTTATTCATGATGTTTTTTCGTCGTTGTATTTTGGCGACTCAATTATCTTATCATACTACATTTTCAAATGCAAGTACTTTTTAAAAAGATTTTTTGATGCGGCCGAGAGGACTTGAACCTCCACGGGGTTTCCCCCACTAGGCCCTCAACCTAGCGCGTCTGCCGTTCCGCCACGACCGCGCGGAAAAAACAAAAGTGAGCCATGAAGGATTCGAACCTTCGACCCTCTGATTAAAAGTCAGATGCTCTACCAACTGAGCTAATGGCTCGTAAATGGCTGGGCTAGCTGGATTCGAACCAGCGCATGACGGAGTCAAAGTCCGTTGCCTTACCGCTTGGCTATAGCCCATCGAAATATTCATCTTCTTTTCAAAGACAAATGTTATTGTAACATAATGTCCAATAAAAACAACTGCCAAATAGCAGAAGTTAAAATGGCGGTCCCGACCGGGGTCGAACCGGCGATCTCCTGCGTGACAGGCAGGCATGTTAACCACTACACCACGGGACCATTTGGTTGCGGGGACAGGATTTGAACCTGCGACCTTCGGGTTATGAGCCCGACGAGCTACCGTGCTGCTCCACCCCGCGATGATACTATTTATATAATTTATATGGTGGAGGATGACGGGATCGAACCGCCGACCCCCTGCTTGTAAGGCAGGTGCTCTCCCAGCTGAGCTAATCCTCCGAAGTGGTGACCCGTACGGGATTCGAACCCGTGTTACCGCCGTGAAAGGGCGGTGTCTTAACCACTTGACCAACGGGCCAGTATGTATGGCAGAGAAGAAGGGATTCGAACCCTCGCACCGCGTTAGCGATCTACTCCCTTAGCAGGGGAGCCCCTTGAGCCACTTGGGTACTTCTCTGTATGGCTCCGCAGGTAGGACTCGAACCTACGACCGATCGGTTAACAGCCGATAGCTCTACCACTGAGCTACTGCGGAATAATAAAGACAATTTGTATCTTATAAAATTTCTTATCGTAAGTCAAGATGTTTTTTCTCAACATCTTGTACAAACGTGACATGTTTATAATATACTGGATTGCGTTTTCACTGTCAAGATGTTTTCTTTATCAGGTTCAGTTTCCCTTTACACTTTCCGCAGACATATCTTTTTGTATTTATTTGACGCCTTCTTACATATTGAAGCAAACAACCCATACATTCATACGTATAAACCTTTTTTTCCTTCTCTTCATTAATTATTCGTTTACAGAAGCGTGGCGCATCAACTTCTTTTAACAATTCACGAAAATCTCTATCCCGGTGCTTATAGCCCCTTCCTGTAATATGTAAGTGATAATGACAAAGCTCATGTTTAATGATTCCGACTAACTCTTCTTTCCCATACATTTCGTAATATCGATAATTCAGTTCAATATTGTGTGTATTCAATAGATAACGTCCACCAGTTGTACGCAACCTACTATTGAACATAGCTCTATGTAAAAATGGCATTCCGAAGTATTGTAGTGATACTTCTTCCACCAGACGCTGTATTTCTTGCTCATCCACTCTCATTCCTCCTAAACTAAAAAATATTTTTACACTTTTCTCCTCCCTTATACATATATTAAATAGTACATATACCCATCCTCATTCAAGAAGCGTGGTTTCTAAAAATATAGCATGAATAGAAATCCACTCACCAACCTCTCATCAATAGTACCTTACATTTTTGAGAGTAGGATTAAACAAGGAGGGATTCCTATGCCTACGTGGCTAAAAAAACAAATGCAACGCGCATATTTTGAAAAAAACCGGTATCAAATTAAATTACTAAATGAATGCTGGTTTTATTATAGCAAAATACATCAAAGCTCATAATCCATTACACGTTTTATCCCATAAAAAAAGAGCAGTTTCATCTGCTCTCTTCTCTTACTATTCAATCGGCAACATGGATAGTGCAACGCGACCTTTTTTCGTATCAATATCATCTACCCATACCTTGACGATTTGTCCGACAGATACAATATCTAACGGATGCTTCACATACTGTTTGCTTAGTTTAGAAATATGTACTAAACCATCTTGTTTTACACCTACATCAACAAAAGCACCAAAATCAACAACGTTACGAACTGTTCCTTCCAGTTCCATACCACGTTTTAAATCTTCTAATTTCAAAATCCCTTTTTTCAGAAGCGGTTTAGGCAACTCATCCCTCATGTCTCGCTCTGGACTAATGAGCGCATCTATAATATCAACTAATGTTGGCTCCCCAACTCCCGTTTCTTGCGATAACTTAGAAATCTCCACTTCTTCTAAGCTCTTTTGTAATTGCAATTGCCCTACGTCATCTTTTGATAACCCTAGACTCTTCAATAACAATTCAACATTTTTATATTGTTCTGGATGAATACCCGTTCGATCTAACGGATTTGCCCCTTCTAATATACGTAAGAAACCTATGCATTGTTCATATGTCTTCGCACCTAGACGCGGTATTTTCTTTAAGTCTGTTCGTTTTGTAAATTTCCCTTCTTCTTCACGCTTTGCCACAATATTTTTCGCAACAGTTTTCGATAAACCCGAAACATATTGCAATAACGCAACTGAAGCTGTATTTACATTCACACCGACTTGGTTAACTGCCGTCTCTACTACAAATGTTAATGATTCATTCAACCTCTTTTGAGATACATCATGTTGGTATTGTCCAACCCCAACTGATTTAGGATCAATCTTCACAAGTTCAGCAAGTGGATCTTGCAGACGTCTCCCAATAGAAACAGCACTTCTTTCTTCAACCTGTAAATTCGGAAATTCCTCACGAGCTAAATCGGAGGCCGAATACACACTCGCACCAGCTTCGTTCACAATAATATAGAAGACTTCTTGTTTCACATTTTGTAATACATCAACTATAAATTCTTCCGATTCTCTAGAAGCTGTACCATTCCCAATCGCAATCATTTCAACTTGATATTTATCTATAATAGAAAGAACTTTCATTTTTGCATCTTCATATTTACGAACAGGTGGATGCGGATAAATAACATCAATATATAGAACCTTCCCAGTATCATCTACAACAGCTAATTTACAACCCGTTCTATATGCAGGATCTAAAGCTAACACAACCTTTCCTTTCATTGGAGGTTGTAATAACAAATTACGTAAGTTCTCAGAAAAAATATGTATCGCTTGTTCCTCAGCTGTTTCTGTTAATTCTTTTCGAATCTCTCTTTCAATGGAGGATTGAATTAATCGTTTATAACCATCCTCAATTGCTAACTTTACATAATGCGCACTTTTAGAATCGTTATCACGAATTACTCTCTTATATAAGAAAGTTACTATCTCATCTACTGGTGGAACAACAGAAACTCTCAATATATCTTCTTTCTCACCGCGATTCATCGCTAATACACGATGCGGTACTACTTTCTGCAACGGTTCTTCATAACGGTAATACATTTCATATATATTCTTTTCATCTTTCTCTTCATCTTTTACGGACGAAGACATAACACCTTTTCTAAAAGTAACATTCCGAATCCAACTACGATAAGCTGCTTCATCTGAAACGATTTCTGCAATAATGTCTTGGGCACCTTGTAATGCTTCTTCTGCAGATTGCACTTCTTTCTCTGCGTTAATAAACTCCACTGCCTTCTGATTTGGATCTTCTTTCTTATATAACAATAACCATTCAGCTAACGGCTCTAGTCCTTTTTCTTTTGCAATCGTTGCTTTCGTTCTTCTTTTCTCTTTATATGGACGATATAAATCTTCTACTTCTTGCAACTTTACAGCTTTAACAATTTGCTGACGTAACTCTCCTGTCAGTTTCCCCTTCTCATCAATAAGACGAAGAACCTCTTCTTTCCTATCTTCAAGCTGCATCATATATTGCCATCTCTCTAAAATTGTACGAATTTGCACTTCATCTAAAGAGCCTGTCCATTCTTTTCGGTAACGAGCAATAAATGGAACTGTGTTACCTTCTTCTGTTAATTGAATAACATGACGAACTTGCTTTTCGGTAAAGCCTAATTCCTTCACTAACATTTTCATTAACGCTTGTCGATTATCTACCATTTCCATATACAACCGTAACCTCCTCTATAATAAAAAAAAGTTGCCCTGTAAAGAGAGCAACTTAAACTGCCGATTTAAAAATCTATTAGTCCTAAACTAATTTGTAGCGCTTCATCTACACGAATCATCATCACTTCATCTAAGTGAGTGATTTTGTCCGTTAAGCGCTGCTTATCGATTGTTCGAATCTGCTCAAGTAAAATAACAGAATCTCTCTCAAAACCGTACTTTTTCGCATCAATTTCCACATGAGTGGGTAATTTAGCTTTTTGAATCTGTGCAGTAATAGCCGCTACAATCACCGTTGGACTAAAACGATTTCCGATGTCATTTTGAATGACAAGAACCGGACGAACGCCTCCTTGCTCAGAACCAACAACTGGGGAAAGGTCTGCAAAATACACGTCGCCGCGTTTTACAATCAAAATATTACCCCCCGCTAACTAAGCGTTCTACTGTATGAGCTGCTTCATACTCTGCTAAGAAAGCTTCCGATGCAATACCAAGATTAATTTTTCCCATTTCAATGTACCCACGTCGCATTGATTCATGTTGGTAGCGTTTCTTCGTCTTATGTTGACGCAATAACAGTTGTGTTGCCTGGCAAATTAGTTCATGGCGATTCTTATTCTCTTGTTTTCCAATTCCGTCCAATTCCGTTACCATTTGCTTTGGCAACCGAACCACGATTTCAGTAGTTACACTTGATTCGGACACAAAAATACACCTCCACCGTCAACTACACACCCAAATATATATATGACACCTATTGTAATAATACCATTGTATGGAGCCTGTTGCAAAGACTTCCTTATTCCTTGCTTATGTTTTCCAATTCACAAACAAAAAATTCATATTCTTTTATTTTTATCTTATTACAAACAAGAAACGAAAGAGTTTCCCAGCAAAATTTACGTTAAATTATGTTAAAAGTAATGATAAGTAAAAAGCTTCTCATCAAAAATGAGCTTATTCTTAACCAATGAACAGTCCTCTCAAATGACAAGAAGCAAACCATACTACCTTCTATATATTGTTCAAATAATTGATTACTTCTACAACCTTGCCGTGCCGTATGAATATTCTCGGCACTCGGAAGCTTATCGTTGCAATAATTTCATAATTAATAGTCCCAGAATATTCAGCAACCTCAGTAGCACTAATATACTCATCACCTTGTTTTCCAATGAGTGTAACTTTCGTACCAAGCGGCACTTCACAAGGAAGGTGTATCATGAATTGATCCATTGTTACTCGACCTACAATCGGTACCCTTTTACCATTTATAAGCACTTCGAATCCTTGTAATCTTCTAAGCCATCCATCTGCATATCCAATCGCAACAGTTGCAATCCATTCTTCCGTTTTCGTTCGGTAAGTGACGTTATAACTAATCCCATCCCCTTTAATCACCTGTTTAATATGAGCAACTTTCGTATGCAGTGATAGCGCTGGTTCTAATTTAAACGGTAAAAAAGGGCGTATTTCTACAGACGGGGATAACCCATACATCGCAATGCCAATTCGTACTGCATTAAATGTAATCCCTTGAAAACGTAGCGTTGCAGCACTATTAGCTGTATGGACAAACTTAGGATCCACTCCAAACTCTTTCAACCAACTTAACTGCTGCAAAAATGTGTTATATTGCTTATCAAAGTAAGAAGTCTCCACCTCATCCGCTGTTGCAAAATGTGTATAAACTCCTTCTAGTTCTAAAAATGGCGCACCTTCTAGACTTTTTAAAAACCCTTTTAATTCTTTCCGTTCGCGTATTCCAATTCTCCCCATACCACTATCGAAATTAATATGGTATTTCATTGTAGATGAACCATCCCACAGTTTGATCGCTTCATCCACCCATTCTTTTTGAAAAACAGTTAATGCTACATCATTTTCAGCAGCTACATTGACATCACGAGGCGGGGAAGGACCTAACACTAAAATCGGCACAGTAATACCAGCCCTTCGAAGCACTAGAGCTTCATCTAAAAAGGCAACCGCTAACCTTTTCGCCCCTGCTTCTAATGCCGTTTTAGCTACCGGTACATAATCGTGTCCATATGCATTCGCCTTGACTACAGCAAAAATCTCTACATCACTTGGAATGGAATCTTTAATGTGTGTAATATTGTTATAGATCGCATCTAAATCCACTTCCACCCAAGTGTCACGGTAAAATGGTGCTTCTTCCATAAATACACTTCCTTATACACGATATGCGAAGCTTATTCTTTTATATGCTTCTTTTATGAAATCCACCCTTCAAACTAAGAAAAGACGTGGTGCACATATATCACCACGTCTAAGAAGTTTACTTCACTTGCTTCTCTGTAACTGAACGAGCAACCATTAATAGCTCCTTCGGCTCTAAACCTTTAGACACGAGCATATATTCTACTCCGTTATGCGACCACGTTAAAGAATCTTTCGTCAATGCCCCAATTGTAAAGCCAAGATCAACCAATTCTCCGCTCACACTTATCGCTGACGAAGCCTCTGCAACTTTTGCCTTTTCTTGTATCAAAGTAAAGGATTTCTTACTTCCAGTGTATGTGAGTATCGCACGCTTGCCACTGTCTGTCTTTAACTCTTTTTCATCTTTCAAAACCATACCTTGCGGCGTATCACGCGGATACAAAATAGCAAATGGTTTGTCTTCTTTCGCTGTTGTTTGAACATCTACTTGCGCTCTAGACATATTTTGTTTCGTATCAAATGCACCTTTATCAAATTTCGCATCAAATTTCACTTTTGAGAAATCTACTTTCACAAGAACATTTTGATCATTATCCATTAACTTCACCGAAACTGGTGTTAAATCACTTTTCTTCAATGTAATCTCTTGTTTCGGCAACATGTTTTGATGTTGATAGTTTGTTTTTGTTTTAAAAATATAATACTTATCTGTTTTTTCAAAAGTAAGGTTTTTCTTATCCTGCAAAATATCTCTCACAAGGGATTCATATAAATAAGCCTGGCTACTATTTTGCGGCCAATCACTTTGGAAACGGAAACTCTTATTAAGTGCTGGCGTTAATACAAATACCCCTTCTTCATTTCTTAAAATAATTTGGCTTTGATCTTTTTTCGCATTCTGCAAATTCACACGATAAAAAGAAGGTTCCTTATGCCATATTTCTACCTTGTACTCCTGAGGCTCATTCCCTGTTTTAATAGATAATTTTGCTTCAGCTTGATAACTTTTCATCCCTTTTACTTTCGCCTCTAAATCTCTCACAACATCATCTTGTTTCTTTTCCATACAACCCGCCAACACAAAAACGGTTAATAAACCGACAAGAACTAAAAACAGACGCCTTTTCATCACTTCAGCCCCTTTGCCCCTATAAATGAATGGAAGATGTACCTTCCTTATCGCTACATCAAATATATGAGACAAAGATATAAAATATGCAGACTAGCGTGACGAGCTTTCTAAAACAACTTGAGCAACAGCAAATTCCTTACTATGACTAATTGATAAATGAACAATATGCTCTGTACTTGTAACGAGAATCGGCTTACCTCTATCATCATTCCTTACTTCAATATCTAAAAAACTTACTTCTTTTCCAATACCAGTTCCTACCGCTTTTGAATACGCCTCTTTCGCTGCAAATCTTCCAGCTACAAACTCTGTAAGGCGACTTCCCTTCAGCTCCTTAGCAACATTACGTTCACTTTCAGTTAAAATACGCTCCATAAATTTAAGTTTTCCATCTAGCATTTTTTCAATTCGATTCAATTCAATAATATCGATTCCAATCCCTACAATCATTTCAAAATCCCCTTCTTCTATTTAGCTTTCTTTTTTCATATTGTAAGAATAACAGAGAATCTTTCTGATGCAAAAGGAGTGATACTCACAACATGCTAATACCTTCTGCCCGCATTTCCTTACAACCAATCGTCATCGCTTTACTTCTCATACAATTAGTCATGATTATGTTAGGCGACTTTCTTCTCTTTCCCATGGCATCCTACAATGAATATATCACTAAAGGAGAATGGTGGCGTCTCATAACTTCCTTACTTATACATGTAGACTTACAACATTTCCTTTCTAATAGTATTTGTTTATTTGTGCTTGGCTCTTCTATTGAAAAACAACTAGGGCACTTTTCTTTCATCATTATTTTTTTCCTTTCTGGAATTCTTGGAAATATTTCTTCTTATCTCATTATGCCTCTTGAATATATTCATGCCGGGGCATCTGGTGGTATTTTCGGATTGCTAGGTGCACAATTATTTCTATTGTATAGTCGATATCGTTCTTCCAATCCAAGAGACATTGCTATTTTTTCAATCATGATATGTATATTACTACTATTCACTTTCTTCAATCCCTCCGCTAACCCTATAAGCCATTTAACAGGATTGATTATTGGTGGTATTTGCACTCCTTTATTAACAAAAAAATTCGATGGTGCAGAGCTTATTTAATATAAAAGCTCGCACCATCGACAATTTCTACATCTGTTTGTTTACTTAAATCTCTCATTAGTTGAAATAAAGACTCATCCTTCTTCTTCGCTTCAATCATACAATCAATTTGCGGAACACTTCCCTTTATCTTTTTTAAAAAAGATAAAAAAGTATCTACATCAATAAAGTCCGCATGCGCTCTCGGGTCTTTTCCCTCTCTAGGACTAGAAATGTGCATTTTCACTGGTAACAAAGACGATTCCCACGTATGTACAACACGCGCCCAATCTTCATGCCAATCTTCTCGATCATTATTCATCATATGGTGATGCAAATCAAACACGACTGGAATATCTAATTTTTCACCTAAATACAATGTTTCTTCTAAAGAAAAGGTCGTATCATCATTTTCTAATATGACCATCTCTTGGATACTTCTTGGAACACTTGACCAATTTTCTATAAAGCGTTCTAATGCGAGTTCCTTATCTTTATAACCTCCACCCACATGTAATACGCATCGTTGCTTATGTTCAATCCCCATACCTTTTAATAATTTTTTATGCATCTGCAATGTCTTTACAGATTGTTTAAAAATATTCTCTTCAGGTGAATTCAGCACAACGAAATGATCTGGATGAAAATCAATACGCATATTCATTCGAATAGCGTAATCACCTAGTACTTTTAAATTTTCTTTTAAGGGGCGAATATAGTTCCACTCTAACAACTCCTCATGATTCGCTAAAGGAACAAGCTTGGAACTAAGCCGAAAGAAAGATATGTCATGCCCTTTATTATGCTTTAATAACCGTAAACAATTTTCTAAATTCGAATTAGCAATTCTTTCGAGTTTACGAATTGCAGCCTCTCGATCACCAATTCGTTGAAACTGCGCATATGTCATCGTTTGAGATGGAGATGCATTCTTTAAATGTACACTCATCGCAACATATCCAAGTCTTACAAGCATGTAGCACCTCTTTTCTACACAAGTTATTATGTAGTATGTACAATTACAGAAATAAAAAAAGAGAATGCCAGCAAAGGGCATTCTCTTTTTTATTAAGCTTGTGGACGGCTATGATGTTTTCTTTCGCCACGTCCATTTGAAGATCCAGGGCGACCTTGACCTTCACCTTTACGACCACGGCTACCACCATCACGATTGCGATCACGGTTACGGCCATCGCCACCACGGCTACCACCATCACGATTGCGATCGCGGTTACGACCATCGCCACCGCCGCGTCCGTCACGACTACGATTACGGTTACCATCACGGTATCCGCCTCCGTTACCGCCGCGTTTTTTAGAACCGCCACCTCTTGAAACAACTGGTGGTTCTGACGTTAAAGCGATTGGAGTTGTATCTGGCTCTTTTGTCATCATTTTTAAAGCAGCAGCTACTACTGTTACAGAATCATTCTCTTCTAACATTTCTTCTGCAATACGCTTGTAGTATGATAAATTATCATTTTCAATTGTGCTTTGAAGTTTTTCAGCGATTAAACGTTGTTGACCTTCTAATGCCTCGTCAAGTGTCGGTGCTTCCATACGATCAACTTTACGTTTTGTAGTGCGCTCGATATTTTTTAATTGTCCTGATTCACGTGGTGTTACAAATAACATTGCAATACCTTTTTTACCTGCACGGCCAGTACGACCGATACGGTGAACGTATGATTCTGGATCTTGTGGGATATCGAAGTTATATACATGTGTTACGCCTGAAATATCAAGACCACGTGCAGCAACGTCTGTTGCAACAAGAACTTCAATAGCACCTTCTTTAAATTTACGTAATACAGACATACGCTTCGCTTGTGTTAAGTCACCGTGAATACCTTCTGCTGCATAACCACGTAAGTTTAATGCTTCTGATAATTCATCAACACGACGCTTTGTACGACCGAATACGATTGCAAGCTCTGGAGATTGAATATCTAATAAGCGTGTTAACACGTCAAACTTTTTCTTTTCTTGCACTTCTAAATAGAACTGCTGAATGTTTGGCATTGTTACTTCTTTTGCTTTTACTTTAATGTGTTGAGGCTCAGTCATGAAACGCTCAGCAATACGACGGATTGGATCTGGCATTGTCGCTGAGAATAATAATGTTTGATGTGTATCTGGCACATCTGTTAAAATCGCTTCAATATCTTCAATGAAGCCCATGTTTAACATTTCATCCGCTTCGTCAAGAACAACTGTCTCTACGTTTTGTAAGCGAAGTGTTTTACGGTTAATATGATCTAAAATACGACCCGGCGTACCAACAATAATGTGTGGGTGTTTTTTTAGAGCACGAATTTGGCGGTTAATATCTTGACCACCATAGATTGGTAAAATACGAACGCGTTTATGTTTACCAATTTTGTACAGCTCTTCTCCAACTTGAATTGCTAATTCACGCGTTGGCGCGATAACAATACCTTGAACTGCTTCTTTATTTGTATCCACTTTATCTAATAGTGGTAATCCGAATGCTGCTGTTTTCCCTGTACCTGTTTGCGCTTGCCCAATAATATCCTTACCTTGCAATGCATGTGGAATTGTTTCAGCTTGAATCGGCGTAGCCTCTTCAAAGCCCATACTTTCAACAGATTGTAGTAAAGACTCACTTAATCCTAATTCTCGAAATGTTGTCAATGTTACTTCTCCTTTTCTATCCTATACTTATCATTTAAAAAAAGGCGTTTTCCGAATTTGCGGAAAAGCCCTTTTCCTGAATGCTCACGTATATAAACGGGCGTATATTCTTCGCGAAAATACTTCTAAACGTTATTACACTTTATCAATTATAAGTTTTGTATGTGCAAAAAGCAAACCCAACTGTTACCTTATTTTCATATTCAGAGTTTTTTTCTTCACTTTTATTTTTTTATATTTACTGTAAGCGCTTATTATAAGTTTCTTCTATTTTCGCATCTATCATCCCTATTTATATACACCAATTATTTCAACATCGTAATTACTTCTTCCAATTTCATGCCGCGAGATGCTTTTATTAATACAACATCTTTCACATCAACTACTGCTTGTAACTCTTTTACTAGCTCCTCTTTATTATCATACGCTTTTACACGCTCAATAGGGAAATTAATTTTCGCTCCTTCAGCAATTTGAGCCCCTAATTTACCATATGTGAACACATATGAGATTTTTGCTGGATCGATTAATTTACCTACCTCATAATGGAATTGTACTTCTTGATCACCAAGTTCTAGCATATCACCAAGTACAACAATTTTTTTAGCAAATCCATCTAAACCATTCATTAGGTGGAACGCTGCTTCCATAGCCGTTGGACTTGCATTATAAGCATCATTGATAATTGTTAAACCACTATTTGTTTTTACAATTTCCATACGCATGCCTGTCATTTGAAGTGTTACTAAACCTTCTTTCATCTCTTCCCACGTTACACCAAAATATTTCGCAATTGCCATTGAAGCAAGCGTATTGTACACGTTGTGTTTTCCTAATACTGGTAAGTAGAATGAAATATTTTCTTCTCTATTCATTTTAAAATGTGTCCCAGTTGCCTGTAATGTTACAGTCGTTGGATAGTAATCATTTGCTCTAGCATCACCAAACGTAACTGTTTCAGCTATTAAATTCATTTCAGGAACACGATTTGTTAATAATGGCTCATCTCCGTTATATACGAATACTCCACCTTCTTGTAATCCTGTCACAATTTCTAATTTCGCTTCAGCAATTGCTTCACGAGAGCCTAAGTCCATTAAATGTGCCTCACCAATGTTCGTAATGATAGCTGCATTTGGACGTGCTAACTTAGATAAGAATTCAATTTCCCCTCGGCTGGACATACCCATCTCTAATACAGCTACTTCTGTATTTTCTTCTAAGTTTAAAATAGTAAGAGGTAACCCAATATGGTTATTAAAGTTTCCTTCTGTTTTTTGAACTTTGAATTTAGTCGCAAGAAGACTTGTTACAATATCTTTTGTAGATGTTTTACCGTTACTCCCTGTCACACCAATAACTTTCACATCCAATTGATTGCGATAGTTTTTCGCTAACATTTGTAATGCTGATAACGTGTCTTCCACAAAAATAACGGGAAGATTCTCAGGTGGATTTGCTACATCTTTCATCCATAATGTCGCCACAGCTCCATTTTCAACGGCTTTATCTACAAAAGCATGTCCATCGAAACGTTCACCTTGAATCGGAACATATAAGTTTCCATTTTCAATTTTTCTCGTATCAATAGAGACTCCTTGTATAGTAATTCCCTCATATTGCTCTGCTAATCCCGTACCATTTACCATCTGTTCTACTTGTTTTAACGTTCGATTTATCATGAGAACACTCCTTACATAGAGGAAGCACTATTCCTGCGAATAGTGCTTCCTCCTTTTTTGTTAGATTGTATATTTAATTTTTTGTTTTTCTTCGTGACGCTCAATCGCTAAACGAATTAGCTCTTCAATTAATTCCGGATACGGTAATCCAGTATGTTGCCATAGTAGAGGGAACATACTAAACGGCGTAAACCCTGGCATCGTATTCACTTCGTTAATATATACTTCTCCGTCTTTCGTTAAGAAGAAATCAGCTCTTGTTAAGCCAGCACTATCTAAAGATTGGAATGCAATAATCGCATCTCGCTTAATGACATTAGACTCTTCTTCTGTCATTTCAGCCGGAATGATTAATGCTGTATCACCATCGATATATTTCGACTTATAATCATAGAAGTCCTTTTTCGGTACGATTTCACCTACAACTGAACATTTCGGTTCATCATTACCTAATACACCAACTTCTACTTCACGTCCAACTATATTTTCTTCTACAATAATTTTGCGGTCAAATTGGAATGCCTCTTCAAATGCATTCTCAAGCTCTTCACGATTTTTACACTTATTAATACCAACACTTGAACCAAGGTTTGCTGGTTTTACGAAGCAAGGATATCCTAAAACTTCTTCTACTTTTTCATATGCTGTTTCACGATCTTTTTCCCATGCACTACGAATAAACGATGCATACTTCGCTTGTTTCAATCCAGCTTCTGCGAAGATGTTTTTCATAACAACTTTATCCATACCAGCAGCAGATGCTAGAACACCATTTCCTACATAAGGAATGTTCATTAATTCTAATAATCCTTGAACCGTTCCATCTTCACCATTTGGTCCATGTAATAATGGGAAAATAACGTCGATAGCGTTTTCCTCAGAAGCTGCAGATGGAATGATTTCTGTGCTTAATGATAACGGAGAAATCGCATTTTCTGCGCCGCTCATTTTTAGAACTTCAACATCTGTTACTTCACCTTCAATACGCTCACCGCGCACCCATTGACCTTGTTCTGTAATATAAATTGGATGAATCTCGAATTTATCTTGATTTAATGCTTTAATAGCAGCAAGAGCCGTTTGTAGCGAAACTTGATGCTCAGCTGATTTTCCACCATATAATAAACCTAATTTAATTTTTGTCACTGAAATCACCCTAACCAATTGTTTTCATTTTTCTATTTTAGCACTTTTTATAAAAATAGGTAGTTCCTATTTGAAATAAAATGTAACTTCCACAAATAATTAAATGACACCACTTATTGGTTTTCTATACTTTTTCTACTGAACTTTCTTCATAAATATACAAAATTAAATTCTAAAATACAGTGAAACTTTAATTAACGAGGGGCCATCCCCACTAATTATCAGCCCGCACCAATCGGACAGTTATCTCCCGCCGAATTTTGAGGTGGAAGTCTTACTGCCCACAAATAGCGGGAGAAAATTGTAATCCAATCTAGTTATGTACCTAAAATATGTAGAAATCCCCTTTTTGTGTATGTCATCTACTCATTAAGAAGATTGTTTCGTCAGTGTGCCTTTTTGCCTTTGCTCAACGAGACGATCTAAAGAAACATATACAATACCTGCAACTACACATCCTACAGCTAAAATTGTAAATAGAAAGTGGCCAAGTAATCGATCCAATAAAAAACCGCCAAGAAGTGGACCGAATGCGCCTCCTGTAATCCACTGCAAACTGGCAGCTCCCATATAAGTCCCTCTCAAGTGCTCAGGGGCCAAATTCGCTACAAACGTCATCTGTACAGGCGACATAATCATCTCACCTAACGTATATATGGCATAAACGAACAGCAACGTTATTAAAATAATCGTAGCATTTGCATCAAATTCTCCAAACCACTTCGGTAACCATCCTATAAAGAACAAACCAACACCGAACAAACATGCACCATATAACATCGTCTTTCCGACAGGTTTATCTGTGGCCCATTTTGAAATTTGAAATTGGAACAACACAACTAATAGTCCATTTAAAGCCATTAAATATGGATATGGATTGTTAGTTCCAAAAATGCCTTTCATTTCATTATCAAAGTGCAGCGGCAACATGCCCTCTGTTTGAGAAAATCCCATCGAAATAATGATACCTGCTAACAAATAAATCATTAGTGCCTTATCTCTCATTACAATTTTCCAAACCGCCTCTGATTCCTTTTCTTTATTCTCTTCTTTAGTCGCACTCTTTGGCATTGTCTCTTGAATAAGAATGAATACAAGTAATGCATAAAATAACATCGTAGACGAGGCAATAATAAACACAAGGTTCTTCGACAACATAACTACTGAAGCACCCATTATCGGGCCAATTGCAGCACCTATATTGTGCCCCATTCGTAATAAACCATATGCTTCTGTTCTTTTTTCAGGTGCTGTTACATCCGCAACCATTGCTGATGCAGCGGGATGGAATAATGAATTACTGAGCCCTAAAAAAATAGATAAAATAGCATAAGGAATAAATCCTTCTATAAATAAAAAACCTAGCATGAACAAAGCATTACTCACCATTGAAAAAATCATTATTGGCTTTCTTCCATATATATCAGCAATCCTCCCACCAAGAAGAGAACCGAAACTTGCGGCAATCGGAGAAAGTGCCATAATAACCCCTACTTCCAATAACGAATCCACCTTATCTTTTAAATATAGGGCAAAAAAAGGCATCAACATCATCATTGCAATTCCATTTAACGTTTCGCCAATAAACCGAATCCATATGTTTCGGTCCATCTCCCTTAACTCACGCCACGTATTTTTCATACATTCCCCCCTCAGTTCCCCAACAATTATATTATATACACAATCAGAAAAATGTAAATTTTCAGAACAAAAAATCCATCCTAACAGAATTAGAATGGATTTTTCAACTTATAAATTCGCTGCATCTTCTTCGTCTTTACTATTATTTAAAGCACTATGTTTTCGGCTATATAAGAAGTAAACCGCAATACCGATAACCATCCATACCCCAAAACTAATCCAAGCAGTTCCGGATAACTGAAGCATTAAATATAAACAAAAAATCACCGTTAATGCTGGTAAAAATGGTACAAGCGGTGCCTTAAATGCTCTTGGTAAATCCGGATGAGTTCTTCTCATTACAATAACAGCAACAGCTACAAGTGCAAAGGCTGATAAAGTCCCCATATTTACAAGATGCGCTAACACATTTAAATCTATTAATCCTGAAATAAGTGCTGCAATAATTCCTGTTGTCCATGTATTTAAAAATGGTGTTTTAAATTTTGGATGGACTTTAGCAAGGCGCTTCGGCAATAATCCATCTCTGCTCATTGCATACGAAACACGTACTTGCCCATACATCATAACTAACATTACTGTTGTGATTCCTGTAATTGCTCCTACTGAAATTACTCCCGCTAAACTATCTTGTCCAATAAATTGAAGTGCAAAAGCAACTGGATCTGATATATTTAACTGTCCGTATGGAACAATTCCTGTCAAAATAAGTGAAACAACAATATAAAGAACCGTACAAATTAATAAAGATGCAATAATGCCAATTGGTAAATCACGTTGTGGACGTTTCACTTCTTCTGCTGCCGTTGAAACTGCATCAAACCCTATGAATGCAAAAAACACTGTAGCAGCTCCAGCCATTACACCATCTAAGCCAAACGGCATAAAAGGTGTCCAATTTTCAGGTTTTACATAATTAAAACCAGCAAAGATAAATATGAGAACAACCGCTAATTTAATAAACACCATAATGTTATTTATTCGTGCACTTTCACGAACACCTCTAGATAAAAGAACTGTCATTACTAAAATAATTAGAACCGCAGGCAAATCAATTATTCCACCCTTTCCTGTACCAGGGGCCGAGGAGAGAATGGTAGGAATATGGATCCCAAATCCCTTTAATAAAGATTGAAAATAAGCGGACCAACCGTTTGCTACAGCAGATGTAGCGAGTAAATACTCAAGCATTAAGTCCCATCCAATTAAAAATGCGAATACCTCTCCCATCGTCGCATATGTGTACGTATACACACTGCCTGAGACAGGAACTGAAGAAGCGAATTCAGCATAACAAAATGCAGCAAAGGCACAGGCTAACGCGGCTATCGCAAATGATAATATAATAGCTGGCCCAGAATGTTTTGCTGCTACCACGCCCGTTAGAACAAAAATACCTGTTCCAACAATTGCCCCGATTCCAAGCATAGTTAAATCCAATGCACCCAATGTTCTTGCTAACGTCTTTTGCTTACTCTCTTGCATTAGCTTTGCAATAGGCTTCTTTTGAAAAATTTGCTTCATAGCATGCTCCTCCAAGTTTTAAATTTTCTGAAAATTTTTAATTCGCTTTTTTATTTTACTCATTGCACTTTCCCCAGTCAATACTTTTGTCGAAATAAGTAGAAATCTTTCGGAACATACAATATCCTTATCGTTGTTTCTATATATCTTTCCGTAATTTTTTTTGGTATTATTATACATGTCGATTCCACAAAAGAGGCATGCTCACTTATTGAGCATGCCTCTTTTTACCTATTGCACAGTATGTGAACCTTCTTCAATCCAGCTATACATATATTTTTCATCTTCTGTTTCATGTGCTTGCTTTACAATACGAAGCGGACGGAACGTGTCTATCATAACAGCTAGTTCAAGTGTTTCTTTCTTCCCTATACTTCCCTCTGTTTTCCCAGGATGCGGCCCATGAGGAATTCCGCTCGGATGAAGTGTAATAGAACCTTCTTCCACACCTTTCCGGCTCATAAAGTTTCCTTCTACATAGTACAGTACTTCATCACTATTCACGTTACTATGATAATATGGTGCCGGAATAGATTCTGGATGATAGTCGTATAAACGTGGTACGAAAGAACAAATAACGAAATTGTGACCTTCGAACGTTTGATGTACTGGAGGTGGCTGATGAATACGACCTGTGATTGGTTCAAAGTCCTCTACATTAAAGACCCACGGATATAAATAGCCATCCCAACCAACAACATCTAACGGATGGTGCCCTAAAACATGTTTATGCATATAGCCTCGCGACTTTGTCATTACGACAAACTCACCTTTTTGATCATACGTCTCTAATTTTTCAGGACCACGAATATCTCTCTCACAAAACGGACTATGCTCTAACAATTGTCCATATTCATTCCGATAACGACGCGGCGTTGTGATTTGACTATTTGCCTCTACAACAAGAAACTTAGTCTCTCCCTCATCTGGAATAACACGATAAATCGTTCCAATTGGGATTGTTACATAATCACCTTTTCGATAGTGAATCGTTCCAAACATCGTTTCAATTTTCCCTGTTCCGTAATGAACAAATAACATTTCATCACCATCACCATTACGGTAGAAATAGTCCATTTTTTCTGTTGGAGCCACTACTCCAATTAATAAATCCTCATTCCCAAGCATAAAATTCCTTCCGCTTACTGCATCGCCAGTTTTTTTATTTTCTTTCGTGCGAAAATGACGATGAGCAAGAGCTACATCTTCTTCATACTGCAACTGACAAGAATGAGATAATGCCGCATGACCTACTTCCGTTGGCATATAATGATGGTACAAAATAGATTGCGTACCAGAAAAACCTTTTGTTCCCATTACCTGTTCGCGATAAAGCGACCCATCTTTTTTACGGAATTGTACATGTCGTTTATGAGGTAGCTCCCCCATGTGACGATAAAACATGCCCATCACCTGCTTCCATTTCTTTTTTGACCGTATTACGTAACGTACCTAAACCAGTAATCGTAAGTTCTACAACATCCCCATCTTGCAGCCACTCTTCCGTACCCAGTTCTAAAACACAACCTGTTCCTACTGTCCCAGAACCAATCACATCGCCTGGATATAACGTAACGTCTTCCGAAGCACGTTCAATCATTTCAGCAAATGTATAGTAAATATCTTGGAAGTTCCCCTTTGATAATAGCTTTCCATTTACATGAGCAGTCATCTCTAACTCATAACGGTCACCGTTACGATAAACATCCAATTCCTCTTTCGTAACAAGGTGCGCTCCTAATGAAGTTGCAAAATCTTTTCCTTTTGCTGGACCAAGTCCTACCTTCATTTCTGTTGCTTGTAAGTCCCTTGCACTCCAGTCGTTCATAATACAATAACCAAAAATGTATTCCTCTGCTTGCTCACGAGAAATATTTCTTCCTTCTTTCCCAATTACGCAAGCGATCTCTAACTCATAATCAAGCTTTTTAGATTTCTTCGGACCAATTACAAAATCATCTGGACCAATTACAGCACGATGGTTCGTAAAATAAAAAACCGGGATATCGTACCATTCAGGTACAACCTCTAGCCCTCTCCGGCCGCGGGCCGTTTTTACATGCTGTTCAAACGCGTAAAAATCCCGAATACTACTCGGATTAGGAATTGCCGCCGCTAATTGCACTTCCTCTAAAGAATATATACCCTTTTCCGGATTCTCCATATTACGCAATACTTCTACATACTCATCCGCTTTCTCTAAAAAGGCGAACATAGAAGAAGGTAATTTTCCATCACTAGCAAGATTCATATCAATTACTTTGTCACCTTCAAGCCATCCAGCTCGCATTTCTTTCGAAGGAAGACGAAATGTAACAAATTTCATCATGATTCCTCCCTATGAAAATGAAATTTTCACCAGCAAAGAGACTTTTGCTGGTGGATACAAATCTTATAAGTTTCCGCGACGTTCCTGTTCTCTTTCAATTGATTCAAATAATGCTTTAAAGTTCCCTTCTCCAAATCCGCGAGAACCTTTACGTTGAATAATTTCAATAAATAAAGTTGGACGATCTACAATTGGTTTCGTAAAGATTTGTAGTAAGTATCCTTCCTCATCGCGATCTACTAAAATCTTTAATTCTTTTAACCTATCAATTTCTTCATCAATTTTCCCAACTCGCGCACTTAACTCATCATAATAAGTATCAGGTGTATCTAAAAACTCCACGCCATTTTCACGAAGTGCTTCCACTGTTTTAACGATATCGCTTGTTAATAAAGCAAGATGTTGTACACCTGCTCCATTATAGAATTCTAGATATTCTTGAATTTGCGATTTTCTCTTTCCATCTGCTGGCTCGTTAATAGGGAACTTAATACGACTTCCATTTGTCATAACTTTCGACATTAATGCTGAATACTCTGTACTAATATCGTCATCATCAAAATGAATCATTTGTTTAAAGCCCATAACATTCTCATAATAGCTAACCCATTCTTCCATTTTCTCAACATTACCAACTACGTGATCTACAGCAATTAAACCTGACTCTGCAAATGGAATATTAAACTCCACTTGTTGGAATCCTGGCATAAATGTTCCTTTATAATTTTTACGCTCTACAAGCGTGTGAATTGTATCACCATACGTACCAATAACTGCTTTTTTCAGTGTACCGTTCTCGTCTGTTAATTCCACAGGTGGAGCAATTGCAACGGCACCACGTTTCACAGCTTCCGAATATGCTTTGTCAACATCGTCAACAAGTAAAGCAACATCTTTTACACCATCACCATGTGTCTTTACAAATTCTGCGATACGATTATCGCTACTTAAAGCACCAGACACAACAAAACGCATATTTTTTTGCACAAGAACATAAGATACCTTTTCACGGTTACCAGTTTCTAATCCAGAGTAAGCCACAATTTTGAACCCGAATGCTCTCGCGAGGTAATAACTTGATTGCTTTGCATTTCCTACGTAAAATTCCAAATGATCTACATCACGTACCGGAAAAAAGTCCTCCATTTGTGCAGCTAGCGTATCCATAGATTTTTGTTTCATAAAATCCTCATCCCCCTGTAAATAGATTAAATGGTTCATACTTAAAACCAACCGAAAACGCTTCCAACATCAATTAATAGAAATTAGTTAGCAAGCTAACAAATTCTGACCTTTAAAATTTTCTATCTTTTCTGTCAAATTCCTCTTTTTTTCTTACATATAAAATTCGACTTTTTTCTCTTTACATGATGGAGGGAATATTCATACTTGAAGGTATATAGGAGAGGAAAACAAAAAAGACCCCAACATATTAACTACTTACTAATATGCTAGAGTCTTTATTTTTTTTGAATGATTGTATTTATATGTCTCATACTAATACATTTGCAAGGAATAAAATAAATGATGTTAATACTACCGCTCCACCTAATGATCCTAATAAATCTGTTTTTGTTACTTGTAACACTTGTTCACTGTTCATATTCCTCATTCTCCTTTCATTTTGTATGATTTAAAACTTCTATTATACTAATACACTTGATAGAAATACGATTAATGCCGTTAATACTACTGCTCCACTTGCTGATCCTACGAAATCACCTTTTGTTACTTGTAATACTTGCTCTTTCATATCTTTCATTCTCCCTTCTATTTTCTTTTGTTACAAAACTTCTATTATACTAATACGCTTGATAGAAATACGATTAATGCCGTTAATACTACTGCTCCACTTGCTGATCCTACGAAGTCACCTTTTGTTACTTGTAATACTTGCTCTTTCATTTTGCATTCTCCTCTCTTTTTCTTTTATTACAAAACTTCTATTATACTAATACGCTTGATAGAAATACGATTAATGCTGTTAATACTACTGCTCCACTTGCTGATCCTACGAAGTCACCTTTTGTTACTTGTAATACTTGCTCTTTCATTTTATGTATCCTCCTTTTTAATAAGTTATCTATATGTAATTTCTAAGAAATGTTTATTTCATAGTTTTTATGTTAGCGTTACATTAAAGTTGTTAACGTAACGTTTGTAACATTAATGTAACATAACTATTGTTACGTTGCAATATAATTACGTAAATTTTATTACACTTTTTTTACGTTTTTTTATAAACACCCTTAAAAACCCTGTTTTAATGCACTTTCTACTAAGTTGACGTTTGTAATGTTATTGTAATATTACAGTCATATAACGAAACACCCTCATACCTACCTCTATTTTTGTTACAAATTAAAGTGCATATTCAAAGTAATAAGATGGCGCCTATCAACTTTTTACTGACGGTTCACGCAAGATAAAATACGATCTTTCCAAGATAAGTTTATATGTTTCCTCTATATAACTATGTATAATAAAAGCAAAGAGGTGGTCATTTTGAAATTAATCGCATTAGATATGGATGGTACGCTACTATCATCTAATCTTGAAATCTCCAAGGAGAACTTACAAGCTATCCAAACTGCAAAAGAGGCTGGTCATATAGTCATGATTTGTTCTGGTCGTGCAAAAGAGGATGCTTTAAAATTATTGGAAGAATATAAACTATCTCTTCCAGTTGGAGCGAGCAATGGGGCAATTGTTTATGTGGATGGAAAAGTAATTAACTCGCGTTGTTTACAAAACGATAAAGTATACAAGCTTGCAAAATTACTAGAATCTGAAGGTTTTCCTTATAAGCTATATACGAATAAAGGAGTTTATTCTCCATATACATGGCAAGATCAAGTCATGCAAGCGTTCGAAGAAAACAAGCATGCACTAGATGTTACACTTGAAGAACTTGAAAGAATTACAGAAAAACAAAAGAAATCAAACTTAATTACTGATTTCCAAAAAATCGAAGGTGTTGTAAATAATCCAGAATTAGAAATATCTAAATTCTTCATTTTGACATTTAATGCAGCGCATCGTGCACAGCTATTAAGCATGTTACAAGAAGACACTGACATTTCAGTTACGGCATCAGCTCCTACTAATGTAGAAATTATGGATAAGCACGGTCATAAAGGGAACGGTCTACAAGAAATGGCTGCTTATTTCAATATACCAATTGAAGATACTATTGCGATCGGGGACAACTTTAATGATGTGCCAATGTTACAAGTAGCTGGCTTATCAGTTGCAATGGGAAATGCTGAAGAAGATGTAAAAAAACTATGTGATGTCGTAACATTAACAAATAATGAGCATGGTGTTGCTCACGCAATCGAGAAATTTGTATTGAAACAAACTTCATCTAGTAAATAAAAAAAGGACTCTTTCAATTTGAAAGGGTCCTTTTCTTTTATACATGATGACAAGCAACAAAATGCTCTTCACCAACATTACGGAATTCTGGTACCGTTTGTTTACAAATATCTGTTGCAAACGGGCAACGTGTATGAAAGCGACAACCCGAAGGTGGATTTGCTGGACTTGGAATATCACCCTCTAGTATAATCCGCTCTCGCTTCACTGTTGGATCTGGTATTGGCACAGCTGATAACAATGCTTTTGTATACGGATGCAGTGGGTTCGTAAATAACTCATCACGCGGCGCTGTTTCCACAATCGTTCCTAAATACATAATTCCAATTTTCGTACATAAGTGCTCTACTACGCTTAAATCATGTGAAATGAACAAATAAGATAGTCCCTTTTTCTCCTGTAACTCACTAAATAAATTAATGATCTGTGCTTGAATAGATACATCTAGTGCTGCCACAGGTTCGTCAGCTACTATAAATTCCGGATTTAATACCATAGCTCTTGCGATAACGATACGCTGACGTTGTCCACCAGAAAACTCATGAGGATACCGGTCAATATGATATGGGGCTAAGCCACATAACTCTAATACTTCTGTCACTTTTTCACGAACATTTTCTTTCGTCGCTAGTCCGTGAGCCAACATCGGCTCGCCAAGTGCTTCTCCAATTCTCATTCTCGGATTTAATGAGCTAAATGGATCTTGAAACACAAGCTGCATATTAGGACGATGTTTTCTCAATTCCTCTTTTGATAGAGAATGAACATCGTGTCCTTTAAACTTCACTTCTCCCTCCGTTTTTTGAACGAGACGTAAAATTGTTTTTCCTATCGTCGTTTTTCCGCTTCCTGATTCACCAACGAGACCGAACACTTCGCCTTTATTAATAGTAAAACTTACTCCATCAACTGCTTTCACATGTCCAATCGTTCTACTAAATATGCCACCTTTAATTGGGAAATATGTTTTTAAGTTTTTTACTTCTAATAATGGTTCACTCATTGTCCCGCACGCTCCTCGTATAACCAGCAAGCTACTTTATGATTCTCATCATGTACATTCAGATTTGGCGCTTCTTCTTTACATATTTCCATACAATGCTCACAACGACCGCTAAAGTAGCAAAATTCATCCAAACCAACTAAATTAGGAACCTGCCCTGGAATAGAATATAATTTATCTATTCGTTTTCCCATCACTGGTTTTGATTTCAACAACCCTTTCGTATACGGGTGTTTCGGATTTTGGAATATTTCTAGTACTGGTGCCTCTTCAATAACTTTCCCGCCATACATAACGACAACGTAATCAGCCATCTCAGCTACAACGCCTAAATCATGTGTAATTAATAAAATGGATGTTTTAAATTCTTCTTTTACTTGTCTTAATAAGTCTAATATTTGAGCTTGAATCGTAACATCAAGAGCCGTTGTCGGTTCATCCGCAATTAATAACTTCGGATTACAACTAAGTGCAACAGCAATCATAATACGTTGTAACATGCCACCACTCAGTTCGTGCGGATAAGAATGGACGATTTCATCCGCACGAGCTATACCAACTTTACGAATTAACTCAATTGCCTTCTTATACGCTTCATTTTTGCTAAGTAATTCATGCTCTCTTAACGTCTCTACAATTTGTTCACCTACAGTGAAGACAGGATTTAGCGATGTCATCGGTTCTTGGAAAATCATCGCAATATCATTTCCTCGTAAACTACGAAGCTCTTTCTCTTTCATTCCTAAAAGACTTTTTCCTTCATATAAGATATCTCCACCTACTACACTGCCTGATTCAGCAATAAGTCCCATAATAGATAAAGCCGTTACACTTTTCCCGCAACCCGATTCGCCTACAACACAAACCGTTTCACCTTCTCGAACTGTAAAACTAACATGATTCACAGCCTTTACTGTTCCTTCTTCTGTCTGAAAGTGTGTTTGTAAGTCTTTCAGCTCTACTACCGCTTTACTCATACCTTCTCACCTACCGTCTCATCTTTGGATCTAACGCATCACGAAGTGCATCACCAAGTAAATTAATTGATACAACTGTTATAAAGATTGCGAAACCAGGCGGAATCCATAACCACGGCCGCTTTTGGAAATCAATTAATGAGTTTGCTGCGCTAATCATATTCCCCCATGATGGTGTAGGTGGGACGACGCCGAGACCTAAGTAACTTAGCGCGGATTCACTCAAAATTGAACCTGCAACACCCAAAGTTGCTACAACAATAAGCAACGGAAAGACGTTAGGAATTAAATGATGAATAATTTTCCGAGAATCCTTTAATCCTAATACATCTGCTGCTTGCATAAAGGCTTGCTCCCGCAATGTTAAAATTTGTCCTCTCACAAGCCGGGCAAGTCCTGGCCATCCTACTAAACTTAAAATAATCATTACAACATATAAACGGTATTCCGATGGTAATTTCCATTCTGATAAAATTGCTCCCATTATAATAAGTAGCGGTAATCCCGGGATGGACATTAACACATCCGCAACACGCATAATTAAATGATCTACAACCCCTCGATAAAAACCAGCAATTGCTCCTAATAAAGCTCCTAGTATAACGGATAATAGCATCGACGCTAAACCAATTGTTAATGAAATACGCCCTGCTTGCATAAGTCTAGTTAAAATATCCCGTCCCAATTGGTCTGTTCCAAGCCAATGTGACAGGCTGGGTGGTTTATTAATTTGTGTTACTTGTACTTTCCCATCAGCATACGGCGAAAAGATTGGACCGATAAAACTAAATAAAAACATAAATATTAAAATGTATAAGCCACACAGTGCCATCTTATTTTTCTTAATTTTTTTATACGCTTGACGCCATGGTGATGATTCATTTCTCTTTTTTCGTTCTTTCTTTTTCTCTATTATTGGTGTAATAGTCTCCATATCTTTCCCCCTTACTTCAATCGAATTCTTGGATCAACAAACGCATATACAATATCAGCTAAGAAATTAGCCATAATTGTTAAACAAGAAAGAAACATTGTAAAGGCCATTAATACCGTATAATCACGGAAGTTTAATGCTTCTAATTGAATACTCCCAATCCCTGGCCAATTAAAAATCTGTTCAATAATAATCGCTCCTGAAAATAAACCAGGTAATTCAAAAGCAAGTAATGTAATTGCTGGCAAAATTGCATTTTTCAATGCATGTTTATAAATAACGGTTCTTTCTTTTAAACCTTTTGCACGAGCAGTACGAATATAATCTTGCCTAACAACATCCAACATGCTAGTTCTAAAATATCGTGTTAATGATCCTACACCAAGAAGCGTTAAAATAAATACAGGTAGAATCATATGACGTAATACTTCTAATATGTATGCTATTCCTGTTGAGTTACTTCCAATATCAATCATGCCACCAATAGGTAATAACTTTAAATCAACTGCTAATAATTTAATTAAAAATAATCCGATAAAGAATGATGGAAATGACATTGCTGCAAAGACACCGATTGTTACCAATCTATCAAACCAAGAGTGCTGCTTTGTTGCAGAAATAACCCCAATAATAAGAGCAATAATCCAAGTGAAAAATAAAGCTGCAACAGCAACGATAAATGTATTCCAAATAAATTTATTAAGTAATGAAGTTACAGGTTCTTGATACTGTAGAGAAAATCCAAAATCACCATGCAAAGCATTCACTAACCATTGAAAATATCTTTCAATAATTGGTTTGTTTAAGCCATACAATTCCCTTAACTCTTGAGCTCTCTCTGGTGTTAACTTAGGATTTGAATCAATATAATCCCCCGGCAAAAGTGCAAATAAGAAAAAAATAATAATAGATGTACCAAACAATGTAGGGATCATTTGAAGGAACCTACGAACGATATATGTTTTCACCTTTTGTCTCCCCAATCCTATTTACTTAAAAATAGAAGAACATTTTTTCAAAACAGCTACTATCCCATCGCTGTATGAAAAAACGCCTTCTATTATTTAGGTCAACCCTTATTGTTCAATAGATAACACTGGTAAGTTGGAACTAATGCTATCGTACTTTTCTGGATCAATTCCTTTTATACGTGCATTATGAGCATAAAGTAGTTTACGATAGTTTAATAAAATAACTGGTGGATCATCACTTAACTCTTTATACAGTTCTTTATAAATTGCTTTACGTTTTTCAATATCTGTCGTCCCTATACCTTTTACAATCAAGTCATCTACTTTCGGGTTGTTATAACCCGTATCACTTTTTGGATTAGTTGATAAGTAATCACTTACAACTTCACTTGGATCACTAATTCCTGGTGTTGAAACTGCCGCTAAATCGTAGTCACCTTTTCCTACTTTTGAAAGCATCGTATTAAAGTCCATCAACTCTGGATTTAATTCAACACCGATTTCTTTGTAACTTTCTTTTGCAATTGGAATAAAGATATCATTTGTTTTACCTGTATTTGATGCGTAGTATGTTAATTTTAGTTTTTGACCATCTTTTTCACGAACCCCGTCAGAACCTACTTTCCAACCAGCCTCATCCAATAATTTTTTAGCCTTTTCTACGTCGTGTGGATATTTATTAATACCTTCTTCTGTATATGCCCATGAAACTGGCGCAATTGGTACGTTAGCAACAGATCCATATCCTTGTAAAGCTGTATCCACATACTTCTTACGGTCTAATCCATAAGTAAGTGCTTGACGTACCTTCTTATCTTTCAAATACGATTTCTTATTATTTACATAGATATAAGCAATATCACTTGATGACTCAAGATTAATATTTGCAAACTCTAATCCTTTTAATTGGTCTATATTCTCAGGATTTGCTCTAAATCCACTATAGTCCAGTTCACCTGTTTGGAATAATTGGAATCCAGTATCACCTGATGTGATTTTGTAAATAAAGTTTTTGATTTTTGGTTTACCTGCATAATAATTTTCATTAGCAACAAAGCGTACTTCTTGACCTGGAACATATTTTTCAAATTTATATGGACCCGCTGCAATTGGTTGCCCATATAATGCTTTTAAATAGTCTAAACTTGTATTTTGTTTATAATCTTTTCCATAATAAGCTTTTGATAGCACTGGGCCACCTAAATTAGTTAGCGCCTGTGAATTAACTTTTTCAGTTGTAATTTTAATTGTCTGTGGATCAACAACTTGAATTCCTTCAATAGAAGTTGCTTTTCCTTCTTTATATTCTTTTCCACCTTTAACAGCATACTGAGCAATATCCATTCCACCTTCATACGCTTTATCATGAAGTAGTGTTAATGTAAATGCTACGTCCTCCGCCGTTAAAGGCGAACCATCACTAAATTTTAGATTTTTACGTAAATGGAATGTATAAGTTAACTGGTCAGCAGAAATATCCCATTTTTCTGCAAGATCCGGAATAGGTTTACTTTGTTTGTCTGTTGTTACTAATGACGCAAAAATAACAGATGTTACATTTCCATCCCAACCATTATCTTGAAAATACGGAAGAAAAACTCCCCCTGGCTTAGAAATGGCTGTAATAAAAGTATCTTTTCGCTGATTTGCTTTCTCTGGACTTTTCTTTTTATCTGTAGCTGGGATTGATTCAATCTTAGCGTCTTTTAAATCCTGCTTTTTTACCGGTTCTGTAGAAGCCGTATCTTCCTGTCCCCCACAAGCAGATAACACAAGCGAACTACTCAATAATACTGAAAATACACCAGCCCATTTTTTTGTCTTTTTCTTCATTGTCCCCACCCTAACTTTTTTAATAATTAAACCTTATGAATTGCTTGCCTTATGTATGCCTCCCACAGCAACATTTTATAGCCAATCGGAAAAGTCGGTTTTAATCGTAAAAAAATAGATGTTTTTGAGGGGTAACAATCCTATTCCGACCTTTCCGGTAGACTTTATGGTTATTAGCTTATATCGTCCGTTATATTTTGTCAATTCTTTCTAAATAAATATTTTTAGAATTTTTTCAAAATTATTATTCTATCTTTAATTTAGGTAAACTTAATAAAATACCGTTATAGTTATCTTCTTGTAATCCTTGAATTCGTGCATTATGTGCAGACACCACTTTGCTATTATTCAAGAAGATTACAGGCGGGTCTTCGCTTAATTCTTGATATAACTTTTTATAAATTTCTTTTCGCTTTTCAATATCCAACGTTTCTAATGCTTGCTTAGCTAATTCATCTACTTTCGGATTATAATATCCATCATAATTTCGTTTACTTGTTGAAACAAACTCTTCAATCGTTCCGCTCGGATCATCAATCATTGGCGTAGATACCATCGCTAAATCATAATCACCTTTTATCACTTTTGAAATCATCGTATTAAAGTCCATATATTCTGGGTTAAACTCTACACCCAACTTTTTATAATCTTCTTTCATCACAGGAATCATTACATCATTTATTTTACTTGCTGACGAGGCAAAATAACTTACTTTCAATTTTTGTCCATCTTTTTCACGAATTCCATCCGAACCCGCTTTCCATCCAGCCTCATCCAGTAATTTCTTCGCCTTCTCTAAATTATACTCATATTTATTAATGCCCTCTTCTGTATACGCCCATGAAACTGGCGTAATCGGTACATTAACGAGTGACGCATATCCTTGGAAATACGTATCAATAACCTTTTGACGCTCTAATCCGTAAATAAATGCTTGGCGGACACGTTTATCTTTAAAGTATGGCTTCTTATAATTCATTTTAATATAGCCATAAGAGCTTCCTGTATACACATTAATATTAGCAAAACCTAAATCTTTTAATTGCTCAATGGTCTCCACGTTTGTCGTAAAACCATCATAATCTACTTCTCCTGCTTGAAATTGTTGTAACTTCGTATCACCCTTTGTAATTTTATAAATAAAGTGCTCAATCTTCGGTTTTCCTTCAAAATAATTTTCATTTGCTACAAATCGAACCTCTTGACCAGGAATATATTTATCCAATTTATAAGCTCCTGCTCCCACCGGCTTTCCATATAACTCTTTTAAGTACTCCAAGTGTCCTTGTTTATACTCTCTCCCATAATAAGCTTTAGATATAACTTCTCCACCGATTAATGATAATGTTTGAGCATTTATCTTTTCAGTCGTAATCGTAATTGTTTTCGGATCAATGATTTGAATTCCTTCAATAGAGGTTGCCTTTCCTTCTTTATAAGCTTGCCCACCTTTTATTGCTGTTTGGCTTATATCAGTCGCACCACTATAAGTTGGATCATGTAATAACGTTAATGTAAATGCTACATCATCTGCTGTTAGCGGTGAACCATCACTAAACTTTAAATCATCTTTCAAATGGAACGTATATGTAAGCTGATCCTCCGAAATATCCCACTTCTTCGCTAATATTGGAATCGGTTTTCCTTCCCTATCGAGTCCAACAAGAGGGGCAAAGATAGCCTGCGTTATGTTACCATCCCATCCATTCTCCATAAAGTGCGGAAGGAATATCCCTCCAGGACTTGGCATTCCAACTACAAAAGTATCTTTTCTTTCTTTTACTTTTGTAGGACTTTTTGCTTTGTCGCTTGCTTTAATAAATTCATCTTTTACTTTTGGTACGTTCCCGGCTTCATTTGTACTTGCTTCCTCTTGACCACATCCGGCTAGTAATACTGACACACTAAGAAATGTAGCAAGTGCTCCTTTAAAAACATTTTTCATTGCACTCTCACCTTTACCTTCCTAATTTTTAAAGATGTAGGAACATAGGCCTCCTTTCTGTAACTATCTTTATTTTTCCTATAAAAATAGTATGAATTAATTTCAAGATTATTCCATTCCTTTAAGCATGTCAATCACTCTCTTTTATTTCTTATTAAAAAATTAAAAATTCACTTCTATTCGTTCCATATGAAACATAGACTACTAATAACCAATTACCAAAAAGGGGGCGAAAACATGGACAACCTATTCCAATACGTCCTGCACTACGTATTATTAACAATTATGATAGTCGGGGCTCTATTACTATTCCCATTCTTCCCAAAGTTCGTCCTCTTTTTAGCTTTTTTTATTATGCTCGGGATCGCTATTATCATTTCAACAAGGGAAGATACCACACAAAAAGAAAACAGAGTTCAGCGTGTAAAGCTGTAACTCTGTTTTTTTATTTTCAATCCTGATTCGCTGTTACACATACTTATGTCTCGGGAAATAAGTAACCAATCCAAAAAAATCCCTAATATCATTTATGTTTTACAATCTATGTAAATTACGGAACAACGATTTATCAAATTTACTGTTTCACGTGAAACACAATTTTTATTTTTTCTTAAAGTAAAATATCAGTATAAAAAAGCGAATCCCTTCAGAAAAAATGAAAAGAATTCGCTTTCTATTTTTTACTCCACAATACTCTCTAACTCATTATATAACTCCGCTCGTAACAACTCTTTCTTCGTTTTTTCTTCATACAATTGTTCAAGCATTTCAACATCAACTACATGTTCCATCTTACACTCAAGCATATATATATCCTCTTCTACATGCATTAACTCCGTTTCAATATCCTCAACATTCCTAACTTCTTTCTTTTTTACAGGAGCTGTTGCCATACTTTTTCTTCCTTGGCGTTGCTGCTTTATTACTTGTTTCTCGAGCTTTTCTTCCCACTTTTGACGAGCCCATGCGTAGTTCCCTGCAAACTCAAATAATTTATGCTCATCAATCCAATACGTCTTTTCAAATAACTTATTTAAAAAATAACGATCATGTGAAACAGCTAAAATCGTCCCATTATATTGCTCAAGAGCTTCCTCTAAAACTTCCCTTGATTCAATGTCGAGATGGTTTGTCGGCTCATCTAAAATTAAAAAATTGATATCTTGATACATAAGTTGCGCAAGTCTTAATCTCATTTTTTCTCCACCGCTCAGTTGCGTTACTTTCTTAAACACCGCTGGACCATAAAATAAAAACTTAGCTAATATATGTCTCGCTTCTCCCTCTGTTACAGCTACATATTCCCTGAAAGCCTCTAATACATTACTCTTCATATTTCCGTACGCATGCTGTGATAAATAACCGATTTTCACACTACTACCAATTCGAATTTCTCCAGCGTCTGGTTTTATTTCTTCTAATAATAACTTTAGTAGCGTTGTCTTTCCTGTACCATTACGGCCAACGATCGCCGCACGCTCTTGAAAACGAACATGTAAATTCGCTTCGTTAAATAAAGGATGGCCAGCAAAACCTTTACTCACTTCTTTCATTAAAACAACGTCTTTCCCACTTCTCTCTTGCCCTTCAAACTGAAGTCCCATTTGTTTTCGTTCTAAAATAGGTTTCTTTAGTTTCTCTATACGTTCCAGTGCACGTTCCATACTTCTCGCTCTCTTATGCAATCCTTCATTCGGAGGATTCGCCTGATTTGCCCATTCACGTAGTCGCTTAATTGCTTCTTTCATTTTCTTTATTTTCTTTTGCTGTTCTTGATAAGCCTGAAACTCCTGAAGCAACCGTTCTTCCTTTTCGTCAACAAACTGAGAATAGTTCGTATGATACACGTGAATCTCTCCATCTTCTAAATCAAAAATCTTCGTTACAACTTCATCAAGGAAATAGCGATCATGTGAAATGACCATAACTGTTCCATTGTATTCTTTTAAAAATTGCTCTAGCCACTCTACGGCAAATAAGTCTAAATGATTGGTTGGTTCATCTAATAGAAGTAAATCTGGTTTCTGCAATAGCATGTATGCAAGACTTACCTTTGTTTGTTCCCCACCACTTAACTCCAAAAATGATCGTGGAAATAGTTCTGTCACCTGTAGACCATTTGCTACCTTCATCATATTCGCTTCTATTTCATAACCACCGAGAAACGCAAACTTTTCTTGGATTACTCCGTATCTCTCCATTAATTTTTGTAAAGCAGATGGTTCCCGTTCTTCCGCCATATTTTTTTCTAAAGCACGCATTTCTCTTTCCAATTCCTTTTCTGTTTTAAAAGCGGAACTCAATACATCATATACAGTCATACCCTCATCAAATTTCGGAATTTGTGCCACATGACCAATACGTGTACCTTTCTTCATATGAATGGCTCCTGCATCCAAACTTTCCATTCCAGTTAGAAGCTGAAAGATTGTTGTCTTCCCACTACCGTTACGACCAACTAATCCAACACGTTCACCATTCTTTATTTCAAGCGATATATTTTCAAATATGATGTTTCCACCAAAAGATTTCGTTACATTATTCACACTACAAATTGTCATTTTCCGTACTCCTTTCAATATAAAAAACCATGGGAAAGAAACATTCCCCATGGTTTTCGACATAGAAAAAGGAAGCCAAATAGCTCCCTTTTCACACGTTTATTAAAAATGGGTGAAGAGATTTCTATCGTTCAATAGCTACTATGCAATTGTTAAAAAAGGACAGACGTATCCCGTTAACAACTACATCATGAAAAATCGCACGACAAAAATAGATATAATCTAAAAATTTGGCACGTGCAGCTAAAGAACGTTTCATCTCATTCACCTCTTTCGTACGGAATTTAATACTTACTTCTTTATTATACTTTCCCATTTCATGTTTGAATAGTCATTTTTCTGAAAATAATGAAGATAGACTAAACATTTCAATAAGTGACATCAAATCTTACAAAACTGTTATGTTCACGTAATGGAAAGCGATAGTACGAAAAGATGCCTCCCTATACAATAAAGATGTAAACAAGAGAGCCAAACAAAAGGAGGAAACGATCATGATGAAAGAAATCGTAAAAGCAATCTTTGAGGTATTAGTGAACGGACAAGCAGTTGTAAAAGAACTAAATGAACTATAAAAAGGAGTGAAGGAATATGATGAACATGGTAAAAATGATTTTACATGCTCTAGTTGATGCAAAAGCAGTTAGCCAAGAATTAAACCAACAATAAAAAAGGGGTAAATGAATATGAAGAAAGCCATTATTGTAATCGCAAGTACAGCAATTGCCTTATACACAATAAAAAATAGAAAAAAGAAACCTAATAAAAATGATTTATATTATCCATACACATTATTAAAGAAAAAATAAAAGACAAGGTACCCTATTGTAATGAGGATATCTTGTCTTTTATTTTTCCTATTCCTTTTAAAGGATTTCCTTCTCCTTTTCCCAAATGTATTAAGCGGGATTTTTACACATATTTTAAAGGGGCATATATACAAATGGATACACAACAACTATACTTTTTAAACGATATTGGCAAACAAAAACCAGAAAGCATTCGGAATAGAAGCGCTGCATGTCCTTTTTGTGACAGAGAAAATTTAACGGATATTTTAGCAACTGAGGGCTCAATTATTTGGCTAAAAAACAAATTCCCTACATTAAAAGATACATTTCAAACGGTGCTAATCGAAACCGATAATTGTAAAGACCACATTGCGACATATACAGAAGAACATATAAGATCGCTAATTCGTTTCTCCATTAAACATTGGTTAGACTTACAGAAGAATGAAGAATTCACATCTGTGATTTTATACAAAAATCACGGTCCATTCTCAGGCGGGAGTTTGCATCATGCACACATGCAGATTATCGGAATGAAATATGTAGACTATCTCGGTAACGTAGAACAGGACAACTTCCGAGGAGTCATTGTACAAAAAAACGAACGCATTGAACTCAATATTTCAGATCGTCCTATTATCGGTTTTACTGAATTTAATATCATCATTGAAGATATCGGGTGCATAGATGAACTAGCAAATTATATTCAGCAAACTGTACGTTACATACTGACAGATTTCCATAAAGGATGTAGTAGTTATAACTTATTCTTCTATTACTTAAACGGAAAAATCATTTGTAAAGTTGTTCCTAGGTTCGTCGTTTCACCATTGTATGTAGGATATAAAATACCGCAAGTTTCTACAAAACTAGAAGACGTAAAAATACAACTAGCGGCGTACTTCACGAGCGAAAAAGATGCAATTATTCATAAAAAAACAGAGTAGGTATAGAAAACCTACTCTTTGATTACACCTTTATTTCGATAGTACACATCTTCTAAGCCGATGTTATACTTCATGTTATTATCCGTCCACTCTGGACCCAGATTCCCTGGCCATCCAGATGTATTTGCTACATATTTTAGTAATTCAAAATCCGTCAAACCTTTTTGCACCCCGCGCTTATACCCTTTCATTAAATGTGGCATTGCAATTTGCGCATTTGCGCGCGGATCTTTCAACTCTTCATCAGTTAAATGGTCTGGTGCAAGCCCGCCGCCACGGTGCAATTGAAACAATCCGAATGAAGTTCCGTTATCTCCAACACTTCTTGGATTTAACCGGCTTTCATGTTCGGCAATTGTAAGAGGTATCCATTCTGGAAGATTGACTTTCTTTGCTTCCTCTATAATAATTTGTTTCATTTGTTTTGCTTCTTCTGAGTCAACATAGCTTGTCTCATTCACTAACTTGCCCATTCCTTCAGACTTTCCTTGGAAATATAAGTACACCCCAAGAACAACTAAAAATCCCACAAAGAATTTCTTCACTACCACTACCTCTTTCTCCGCTGAAATTTGTCCCCTTTCAGCCTTCTTCCCTTTACAATTACCCACATTCTATCATTCTCTTACCCTTTTATCATAGCAAATAACTATATATATTATCATCATGCTTTAGACCGATTTTGTGAAAAAACAGCTGGTAAATACGTGCAAAAATGTAACTTTCATAGACTACAACGTATTTCTTGTATATAATTGTAAATTGAACTCTACATATAGAATAGGAGCAGACCAAATGAAAAAGTGCATAATACTCTTGTTCAGCATTTTACTACTTATCCCTATCCACACCTCTGCACAAACATCATCAAAACCAAAAGTACTTGTTTTATACAGTACAAAAGACGATAAAATTACAAATAATATTCAAATTCTTAATACCCAATTAGGACATTTTACAAACGATATAACTACGAAAAGTTTAAAAAAGGCTAATGAAATTACTAATTCATCTTCTTATACACATATTGTTTATATCGGTGAACAAAAAGAAGAGTTTCCTATTGAAACAAAGCAACTTCTAGAAAATTTCTCAGGCCCAGTATTAGTTTTAGGACAAAATGTTGAACAATTATCTCATCGCTTTTCTTTCATTACCCTAAAGGCTGATGATATACGAGTTAATAAAATCGAATATCCAAGCCATAAGCTTAAAAACACTTTAGAAGAGGAACGATTGGTTCAATCTTTTGATACAAACGGAACTGTTCTTGCTAACGCTTTAAGCTCAAATAGCAAGAGCCCACTAATCGTTCGGCACGAAACATCTTATTACGTTGCAACGTCAAATCTCTTTGACTGGATGTCTCATTATGTCGGCGAAATGTTATTTTCTTACTTTGGACAAAAGCCAACGACAAATAAAGTAGAGGCTTATTTACGTCTTGAGGACGTTCATCCAGCCGCAGATACAAATCAATTAAAAGAAATTGCTGAATTACTAAAAGAGAAAAAGATTCCTTACATGATCACTGTTATTCCTGTATATACAGATCCAGATACAGGTAAAACACTGCATTTAAAGGATAAACCCGAACTAGTCGATCTTTTACGCTCTATGCAAGATGATGGTGCAGCAATTATTATGCATGGTTATACGCATCAATTTTATGATAGTGAAACTGGGGAAGGTTTTGAATTTTGGGACGTAAAAACAGATCAACCAATTCGTCAACCGAAGCATGAAAAACCAAAAACAAAAGATGACTTCCCTAATGTCGAAGCATATAATGCATATGTAAAAAAAGGGGAAGAGTTTGAAGAAAAGTATACGACTGATCATATTGAAAAAGGTATTCAAGAACTTGTAGATGCCAAACTATATCCTGTCGCATTTGAAGCACCTCATTACACGATGTCTCAAAAAGGATATGAAATATTATCAAGGTACTTTTCAACTTATGTAGGACAACTACAGTTAAGTGATACAACTTGGAAATCCATGCACTCACCATTCTATACAAGTACCCCATCATTTTTACACGGAATGAAATTAATGCCTGAAACAGTTGGCTTTATTGAAGAAGATAAGCCACATGCTATTGCAAAGATGAAAGAACGTGCTGTATCTGTTGCTAAATTATCCGATGGAGTTATTGGTGCATTCTATCATCCTTACTTAGGTGTGAAACCATTAAAAGAAGTATTAAAGGATCTAGAAAGCATTCCAAATATAGAATGGATTGATTTACAAAAAGAAGCAAATGAAGTGAAAATGCAAGATATTCATATTACTACTAATAAAGACGGCATTCACGTTGAAAAACCAACAAGCGCAAGCGATGTAATGGATTATATAAAACAATATGGATTCTTCCTTATACTTGGTTTCTTCATCATTGTCTTTCTATTGTTATTAAGACGTGGGAAAAAATTAGAATCTTAATACAAAACCACCAAGCATTTTGCTTGGTGGTTTTTTAACTTAAACTAAAACGTGGCATGTTATTAATAACCCATTGATTATTTTCATAATAAAAAGGATAAGAGTAACGCTCCTATCCTTTCAAATAAAATTGAATCGTATTTTCATATATCGTTTTCGCAACCTTATTAACAGATACGTTTTTTATAACACTAATTTCCTTTAATACCTCTCGAATCATTCTCGGATGCGTCATAACATCCTCGTGAAATTCCCACGGTCCATCTGTTTCTACCATCATATATTCAAGTGGATAATACGAAACAATTTTTCTAATTTTGTCCTTATGTACAACATCTGGTGTGATAGAAATATAATAACCGTTCCTCATCATCCGTTTCATTGTTGTTTCACTTCCTTTAAACCAATGAAAGTGTGCACGTGAAACTTTATATTTCTCTAGTAAATCACATACAATATCAGCATCTTCATACACTGCATGCAATATAATGGGTAAATCATATTTACTAGCTAGTTCAACAAATCGTTGTAACACTGATATATATGATTTGATAGCAATACGCTCATCTTCTTTTCTTAAATAATACGGTAAGCCTACTTCACCAATCGCAACTATGTCTTCTACATGCTCTTCAATTAATTTATAAATTTGCTCACATTCTTCTTTATGAATCGGTTGCTCCGGATGAAAACCTATTGCTGGATGTACAAAAGGATATCGCTTTGCTAAAGATAAAGTTTCTTTACATGATTGATAATTCATAGATACCGCGATAAGCCCCTGTATCTCTTTACTATGTTCCACATCTTTAAGTAATCTACTTTTTTCTTCATCCTTATATTGGTCAACATGTATATGACTATCAATCCATTTCATCTTTATTCCCCCATAAAAAAAACAAGAAAGGATCTCCCTTCTTGTTTTATCATCTATATTATTTAACAATTAAGTTTGTTATGATATCAAATAATCCAATACATACTACGGCAACAGTAAAGTAGCTACAGAAATCTTTAATTGGAAACTTCACTACTTCTTCTTTACGCATCCCAATTTTCTCCCTTCTTACTATATCCCTAATTATTTTATCTATTATGCAAAAAATATGACAAATTTACTATCGAATTAACTTACGTAAACCTTACAATGTTGTAAGGTTTATAAAAAGAGCCTCATCTAAATACAGATGAGGGCTATTAAAAAGTAGTTGGTTTTTCATTCTTCATTAATATTACAAACAGAAAGTAATACAGTGAGACTTTCTAATTACACTATATGAAATTCACTATCTTTTAACCATCGAATTACATTACAGAAGACTTACATGTTTGTAAGCTATGTGTAATGTAATTCGATAGTTTCTCTTACCTATATCTCGTACACTAAAGTTAGAAAGCAAGCCAAATAAGAAGAACACTCACATAACCAAATTACATTGCTAGTAGCTACTCTTCTTATACCTTTCACTCATGCTACTACAATGTACCCCCTTCCCCTTTATATAACAAAAAGAGCCTTAGTCCATATTGACTAAGGCTCTTTCATGAACCCTAAAATACCCCTACCTAGTATTTTTATTTTCGACAAAAAATAGGTGGGGGTATAATCTGCTATCTCATCGTTAAAAGTTTACTCTTCGCATTAATAGGAATATTTACAGCTTCAATTTCTTCAATCGCCTCTCCGTAGCGTCCTTTTGCATACACCTTTAACGCTTCATCTCTCTTTAACATATGCTTAACAGTCTTCTTTATTTTTTGTTCTCTTCCACGTTCGTCAAATGCAATAAATTCATATTCATACCACTCATCACCAATATGCTGACCAATTGTATTCACGACCGTATAGTATTCTTTCGTCTTATAAAATGGATTATATTTATCGATAACTGGTCCAAGTTTCGTAGGCAGTAACATTACTACTATCACTATCATCGCTATTATAGTAGTGATCATTTTTTTCTTCATAATCAATCTTCCTCCTCTGCAGGATATATATACATCCATTTTAAAAAGAAGGAATAAAATCTACTATTGAATCTCATTACATTACACTTACATTATTGTAAGAATTAAAAAAGGTGAACGAATTTACTCGTTCACCTTTTAGCTCGCTTTAAAGCCACCGCCAAGTACATCGCGTACATCATGAATAACAACGAAAGCATCTTCATCTACTCGACTAATAACCTGCTTTAACTTAACAAGCTCTTGTTTATTTATAACAACATATAACACTTCTTTATTTTTACCAGTATATCCGCCGCGTCCTTCTAATACAGTGACACCGCGTGTCATGTTTTTCGTAATAGTTTCACGGATTAAATCCGGTTGATTTGAAATGATTGTAACAGCTGTTTTTGTATCCATTCCTTCTACAATGAAATCAATCACTTTCGCTCCGATGAATACTGCAACAAGTGTGTACATTGCTTTTTCTTGCCCTATTATAAATACAGAACCAGCAATTACCACAATATCAATAATAAGTACGCCTTTACCAACGCTCCACCCTAAATATTGATTGGCTAACCGAGCTAAAATTGCCGATCCTCCTGATGTACCTCCAGCTTTGAACATACAGCCTAATCCGACACCGACAAATAAGCCAGCGAATAGAGCTGCTAATAACGTATCACTATTTACATGATACTCAATATGTTCCGTAACATATAAAAACAAGGATGTTTCTACAATCCCTAAAATTGTATAAACCATCGTTTTCTTATCAAAAAATTTATAACCAATAGCTAGTAAAATTGCATTTATAGCAAAGTTTACAATCCCCGGTGACCAATCAAATAAATAGTACGTAACAACCGTTAAACCAATAATTCCACCCTCTGATAAACGGTTTGGAATTGCAAAGTAATTAATACCAATTGCGAATAATAATGAACCAATTGTAATTAGTGTTATTTCCTTTATACGTTGATTAACCATAGTTCATACCTCCCCCCATTTGACATTGTATCACTATCTCCTAGAGGTTTAGAAGTTGTTTTTATTGCGCATTTTTACTCTTACAGATCGGGATATTATGTTTAAACAAAGGGGTGATTAATTATTCATATTCGCTCTAACTGTACGGACAAATCGCTCCACATTCCCCTTCTGAATATACTTAGCTCGAATGGTTTCATGATTACAAGTACATTCGAAATGCGGACGAAAATCTATGCTATCTATATGCAAATATGAATAATCTTTAAATGTTGCAGGATAGTATGGAAATTTCCCATAAAAGAGAAGACGTCTAGTAGTAGCAGCAAAAATCCCTTGTTGATACGATAGCGTAAAATTATCCTTCTCAAATATCCCTACGACAAAAGCCAAAATCTTTTCATCATCCTCTATATGCTTTTTCATACTCAATAAAAGTTCATTCATGCATATCCCTCCAAATACTATTCTTGAAAAGAATCCATGGATTATTACAGACCGGTGTAACTCCTTTATAAAGTATGAAACGCGTTTCCTGTCAAAGATATTTCAAAAAAATAATCCGTTATGCAATTTACACATAACGGATTAAAACTAAACAGTAGAGCGTTCCACAAGTTCGTATGGAATTTCCACCTTTTCTTGTTTAGAACTCTCACCACTTATTTGCCTATAAAATATTTCAAAAGCCTTTTTACCTATCTCCTTTAAATTTTGATCAATGGTTGTAAGTTGTAACACTTGCGAAATAGGTTGATTATCAAAGCCAATAATCGCTAAATCCTCAGGAACTTGAATACCTAATTTTTCAGCTTCTGTCATAACCCCAATCGCAACTTCATCTCCTGCTACTATTAATGCTTCGGGAAGATGCTGCATCCCCTTTAATTTATGAGCCACTTTCACACCATCTTCTAATGTAAAACATTCTGTAAAAATCCATTCTTCATTCACTTCTTCATCTATAGATTGCAATTGCTGTTTATAAACATCAAAACGCTTTTGACTACTCGGACCTAATTTCCTCCCCGTACAATAACCAATTTTTTTATAACTTTTCTCAATCAAATAATCCATTCCTAATTGAAAAGCTGCCGAATGATTCGTATATACACTTGAGATATTTGAAATATCATTATCTTCACAAGCAACGATTGTCCCATAGGAAGCATACGGCTCTATCGTTTCCCAATCATTCGCACGAGAACAAATAATAAGGCCATCCAATTGTTTTGTTTTTAACATATGTAAACTTTTCATTTCTTCTTTTTTATTATAATTCGTTTGGCAAAGTAGCACTCTGTAATTATGAGCTAACGCCACCTCCATCATCCCGCCCACCATCGCATCAAAACATGGATGATTAATATACGGTAAAATTACACCAACAATATTCGTTTTCCCTTTTGATAAATGAACGGCATTTGCGTTTTGTGAGTAATTCAACTTCTCAACTATCTCCATAACCGCTCTCCTTTTTTCTTCACTTACATATGGGTGATCATTCAACACTCTCGAAACAGTTGTAACTGAAACTCCCGCCATCTTTGCAATATCTTTAATATTGGCCATACACTCACCTCTACTTTTAACTTAATGAATTCCACGAACATATGTCAAACTTTCTCATCATTACACCTTCATTCGTTTTTCTTACAAAAGTGTAATTTTCCTGTAAGCTAATTCGATAGTTACTCTCCTCAATATTTCATACAATTAAGTCAGAAACAGGACAACAACTATTCGAAAGGGAGCGGATTCATATGATGAACAAAATGAAATCAAACAATTTTTTAAATACAATGGGCATGGTATTTTCCGCTCTAATCGATGCTAAAGCTGTTGCTTCTACATTAAACAAGTAAGGAGAATGCATCATGAATAACATCACTTTTAACAAATTAGATTTTTTAGGACTAGCTAGTGGCTCTCTTCTTCTTACTGCTTTTATTTACGCCGCTACGCTTGTATAACTTTTGTGTCCCCTTTCCCCTTTATTATAAATAGTAATAGAAAAGACGACCGTCTATGCCCGGTCGTCTTTTCTTACTTTTGATTTGATTGCAAAGTTTCCTTTAGCTCATCAAACTTCTCATTTAATTGATCTGTCATCATTTTCATAGCTGTCTTTCGATCTATTTGTTCTTCAGCATCAATTTGAATTGGGTCGCCAAAAATTAATTGTGCCTTTTTCCCTTTTATTAATTCTTTTACACTTGATGGACCAACATAAGCTGCCGGTACTAACGGGACATTAGAACGCAATGCAATCGTAACAGCCCCAGCTTTTAATGAAACGTCTTCTGTTGATCGTGTCCCACTCGGAAAAATCCCTACTACTTTCCCTTCTTTTAATAGGCGTGACGGAATTTTGAGTGTACTCGGTCCTGGATTCGCACGATCTACAGGGAATGCATTCACATTTTTAAAGAACCAATTTTTGAACTTCCCTTCAAATAACTCTTTTTTTGCCATGTAATGAATTTGGGTCGGGTACATCCCTGTGGCTAACATTAATACATCCATAAAACTTGTATGTGTACATGCAACAACATATGGGCCACCTTCTGGTAACTTTTCTCTTCCTTGCACTTCTACTTTCCCAGCTGTTTTAAATATATATTTCAACAAAAATGTAATTGGTTTATACATTTGTTTCGTTCCTTTCTGAATATCCGAATTATAATCATTTTCTTATAACGATTATAACACTAAGTTTTAGGAGTTGGTAATAATTTTAAGTATTAATTGTTACATTTCAATTCTTACAAAAGTGTAATTTTCTTGTAAGCTAATTCGATAGTTACTTCCCCAAATATTTCATACAATTAAGTCAGAAAGAAACAACAACTATTCGAAAAGGAGCGGATTCATATGATGAACAAAATGAAATCAAACAATTTTTCAGATACAGTGGGCATGGTATTTTCCGCTCTAATCGATGCAAAATCTGTTGCTTCTACATTAAACAAGTAAGGATAATGCATCATGAATAACATCACTTTTAACAAATTAGATTTTTTAGGATTAGCTAGTGGCTCTCTTCTTCTTACTGCTTTTATTTACGCTGCTACGCTTGTATAACTTTGTGTCCCCTTTCCCCTTTATATAGAAAAAGACGACCGTCTATGCCCGGTCGTCTTTTTACATTTTTCTTTCTTTCAATTCTTTTAAAAGCTGTATCAGCTCAGCTTGTTGTTTTATCTTTTTACGACCATTTCGGTTAATTGCTGCAAGCTCGCAGGCAACCCCGACGGCGAAGAAAAACAATAAACTTTCTAACATGTGAAATCCTCCAATTGCCTATTAAACAGCTTGACGTAATTGCTCTTCTTGTAAACTTCGCTTGTTTATATTTTCTTCTTTTCTCTGACAAACGTTATTGCGAATAAGTGCTGCAATAACAAGTAAAGTCCCTATAATATCAAACATTGTTATTCGATATCCTTGCATCATCATAATAACCAAAGTCGTGATTGGTACAAAATTAATAAATAAAATCCCATTAATGGACGATAAAATTTTCACACCATAGTTCCAAGCAAGTAACGCTACGATACCTGGTAATGTCATCATAAACAATAAATCATATTTCACGATAGAAATCGTTCCCATACTCGGAACCGATACGTATCCAAACGATGTAATGATTACAGTTATAATCCCTGTGACAGTCGTACCGAATACACACGTCAACGTAGAATAACGTAATGTTGACCAATCGCTACACGTTTGACCACCCATCGTATAAATAACCCAACCTACAACCCCAACAAATATAAAGGCCAGCGAAAACATGTTATCTTTCAATGTTAAAAAGAAACTCATATCACCTTTCGTAATAACGAATACAGCCCCTACAAAAGCGATAATCATGCTCGTTATCATATACTTTTTCGGTTTTACATGCTTATATCCCCATAGAATACAAATAGAAATCATCGGCATCAGTGCTTCCATAATGGAGGCTACCATCACACCTGATTTTCCCATTAACATTTGACCTAAAAATATAAGTACATTATATACAGTAAACGCCATCGTTCCGAAAAAGACGAGTAACTTTCCTCTTCCCTCTAAACGAAATGCCTGTTTTCCTTCTTTCATTAACAACAATACAATCAGTACGATTGCCACCGCTCCATAGCGAATAAGCGAAAAATAAAATGGATCTATGTATTCTAGCGCATGATCAGCAACCGGAAACATTGCTCCCCACGACATACTTGCAATTAAACACGCTAAAGCCCCTATTATCATTTGACCTTTTTTCACCACAATCCCCCACTTCTTTCTATTTGCACAAAGAGAATTGTAAAAGAAAAAATATATCACGTAAAATGATTCAAAATGATGTTAACTATCACTTATAATGATAGTTAACATCAAGGAGGAGCATAAAATGGAATTAAGAGACTTACAAATCTTCCAAAGCGTTGCCGAACAAGGCAGTGTAAGTAGCGCAGCAAAGGAATTAAACTATGTACAATCAAATGTCACCGCGCGTATTAAACAACTAGAGAACGAACTAAAAACACCGCTCTTTTATCGTCATAAACGAGGCATGACTTTAACAGCTGAAGGAAGAAAAATGCTCGTTTATGTTAATAAAATTTTGCAAGATGTTGACGAGCTAAAACAAGTATTTTTAGATAGTGAAACTCCCTCTGGCATATTAAAAATCGGTACAGTCGAAACAGTAAGTACATTACCTACCATTTTATCTTCTTACTATAAACGCTATCCGAATGTCGATTTATCATTACAAGCGGGTCTAACAGAAGCATTGATTAGAGAAGTACTTGATCATCAATTAGATGGTGCCTTTATATCAGGGCCTATTAAACACCCACTAATTGAACAATACGATGTTAGTACAGAAAAATTAATGCTTGTAACACAAAATAAAGCTTTTCATATAGAAGAATTTACAACAACGCCCCTACTCGTTTTTAACCAAGGATGTGGATACCGTTCCAAACTAGAACGATGGCTTAAAGATGAAGGTTTGCTCCCAAAAAGAATTATGGAATTTAATATATTAGAAACGATATTAAACAGTGTTGCACTCGGCCTTGGAATTACACTCGTACCACAGTCTGCTGTCCACCATCTTTCTAAAGCTGGTAAAGTACATTGTCATGCAATCCCTGAAAAATATGGTAGTATTTCAACGGTTTTCATACGCCGTAAAGATAGTTATATGACGAATTCAATGCGTAGCTTTTTAAAAACAATTGAAGAGCATCATCATATCAATATGCTTTAAAAGACATTCTTACATGAATGTCTTTTTTTCTTACAAAAATGTAAGTCTCCCGTAAGCTAATTCGATAGTTGCAGGCGATCATATTTCCTATAATTAAGACATAAAGCAGGGCAACAACAATTCGAAAAGGAGCGGATACGCATGATGAACAAAATGAAATCAAACAAATTTTTACATACAATGGGCATGGTGCTATCCGCACTTGTCGATGCAAAAGCTGTTGCAACTACATTAAATAAATAAATAAATAAATAAGGAGAGATTATAATGAACAACATTACATTTAACAAATCAGACTTTATCGGACTTGCAAGTGGAGCGACTCTTCTTACAGCCTTCATTTACACACTTGCTCAAGGTCTTGTTTAATACTTTGTTTCCCCAAACCCCTTTATATATAGAAAAGGCTGCTCGTCTTATAGACAAGCAGCTTTTTAGTTTGTCCCGCTTTAATGGGCAGTAAGACCCCCACCTCAAAATTCAGCGAAAGCAAAGAAGTTAGGTGGGGGTCGGGCTGCCCATTAAAGTCCGATTGGTGAGGGCTGATAATCAGTGGGGGATGAAGAAAACCCCCACTGATTAAAGTTTCACTTTATTTCATATATAACTTGACCTGTTTTCGTCATATCGTATCCGCCAATCGCTTTTAATTCATTATGAAATTCTTCCGATTGCAGAATATCTTTCACGACTTCGATCAGCTCTTCATTTTCTTTATTCTTCAAAATCACTAAATCATACTGTTCTTTCATGATTGGAATAAAGTCTACATTTACAATCTGTGAAAACTTTTCTGAACCTACTCCTACGTCAGCTTTTCCATTTGCGACTTGCGTGGCAACACCAAGATGATTCGACTCTTCCCATTCATATCCACTAATACGCTCTTTATTTAATTTTTGAATGCGCAATTGTTCATCCACTAACACCCTAATGCCAGAACCTTTTTCTCGATTTACAAATCGTATAGATGATTGAGATAAATCAGCCCATGTTTTTATATTTTTCGGATTTCCCTTTTGCACATAAAACCCAACGTTTCTTGCTAATAAATTAATCATCGTACATGGTTGTCCCACTAAAATACGTTTTACATACGGAACATTATATGTACCTGTTTCTCCATCAAACAAATGCAAGCTAACGATATTTCCTTCTCCTTGATACATTTTTACTAAACTCGTTAAACTACCTTGATATGCCCTTAATATGTTTGAACTTGGCAGGCGATTTTCTATACGTTTTGCCAACATATCTAACGTTAGTTCTTGTCCGCTAATAATACATGTATCCAAGCCCCTACTATCTTCGCTCTTTACAGGAGTACCTTGTATTTTCCCTGTTTTCATTTGCTTTATATATTGTTCTAAATCTGTTGCATCAATGCGCATCTGTCTACCAATTCTATAAGAAGGAAGTTCTCCTTTTTTAATTAGATCGTATACAGTTAATTTTGATACCTTTAATCGCTTCGCTACTTCTTCCGTTGTGTAGGAATGATGATCCATAGACGATTCCTCACTTTCTTCATTCATTGTAACAAAGAAAAGAATATTTCTCCTATATTAAAAAACAACTATATCGTTCAAATTATATTCAATTATAACTAATTATATCTAGTTATAATTAGTTATAATTGAATATATCAAAACGAAAGGGGATTTTTTTATGAACAAGTTTACATTACGATCCATCGGAGCACTTATACTTTCTTTTCTTCTTATATTTAGTGCCGCATGTACAAGCGGCGAAAAGAAAGAGAAATCAACTGCTAAAGAAGGAAAAGCAGTTGAACTTACTATATCAGCAGCTGCAAGCTTACAAGATGCACTAAAAGAAATTGAAACACAATATAAAGAAAAAGAACCTAATATTAAACTTTCTTTTAACTTCGGTGCTTCTGGTGCACTTCAACAACAAATTGAACAAGGCGCGCCTGCTGATTTATTCTTCTCAGCAGCCGAAGATAAATTCCAAACTCTTGTAAAAAAAGGATTCATTAATGAAAAAGAAGGGAAAAATCTTCTTGGAAATGAACTTGTTCTAGTTATCCCAAAAGATAGTTCTCTTACGAAAATTCAAGATTTAAAAGATGAAAAAATTAAGAAAATCGCACTTGGTACACCTGAATCTGTACCCGCGGGAAAATACGCAAAGGCTTCTCTCATACATGAAAATCTTTGGAATGACATTCAAAATAAAATCGTATTTACAAAAGATGTTCGCCAAGTGTTAACATATGTAGAAACAGGTAATGTCGATGCTGGTATTGTATACAAAACAGATGCTCTTATTTCAAAAAAAGTAAAGATTGGTGAGACAGCAGCAGCTACTTCGCATGAGCCAATCCACTATCCTTTAGGTGTTATAAAGGAATCTAAGCATAAGAAAGAGGCGACTTCATTTTATGAGTATTTGCAGTCAAAAGATGCACAATCTATCTTTAAGAAATATGGATTTACAGTCCTATCATAATTGCTATGAGCTTTGATGCCCTTTTGTTACCGATCTTTCTATCTTTACGAGTAGCTGCATGCGCCACCATTATCGTTACAATTTTAGGGACGATTATCGGGCGAGCGCTAGCACGCTTCTCATGGAGATATAAAATAATATTAGAAACTATTTTCTTATTACCAATGGTACTTCCACCAACTGTAATCGGCTTTTTTCTCATTATCATTTTTGGAAATAATAGTCCCATTGGAACATGGATAGAATCAATATTTCAGCAGTCCATTATGTTCACATCTACTGCTGCGATCATCGCTTCTACAGTTGTTGCATTTCCACTCATGTATCAATCAGCAAAAACGGGATTTTCTATTGCAAATATACAAATTGAAGAAAGCGCTCGTGACCTTGGTGCAAGTGAATTTCAAGTCTTTCTACACGTTACACTTCCGCTGGCATTTCCTGCCTTACTAAGCGGAATGATTTTGAGCTTTGTTCGTGCGCTAGGGGAATTTGGTGCTACGCTCATGTTTGCCGGAAATATTCCTGGTAAAACACAGACTATCCCAACTGCAATTTATATGGCAATTGATGCAAGTAATATGCAGCTCGCCTGGACACTTGTAGTTATCACTATCAGTTTGTCACTCCTATTTCTGCTATGTATTCAGCTTATCAATAAAAGAATTACTAACTCTTAAAGCAGCTTTTTTCGAAGCTGCTTCTTTATTTCTTAGGAAATAAAATATACCATCGGGAAATAACTGAATTTTACCTTTTATTAAAATATACATTTTATTTGAATTCACTTTCTAAAATAGGCAATTTCCTGTTATTATATGGAGGTGTTTCAAAAAATGAAGAAATGAAAACGCATTTATATCGTGAATTCTTCATCCTGTTTTAGCGATCGGTAATCTTCTACTCTAGTAGTGGGGCATTACCGATCGTTAGAACGATATGTAATTATATTGGTATAGAAAACCGAAGGGAGTCTTGTAATGGACATTTTATTAGCGCTTCTTCCTGCAATTGCATGGGGAAACATCTTATTAGTAAGCGTAAAAATGGGCGGTGGTGCATATAGCCAAACGGTAGGTATGACAATCGGTGCTCTATTCTTCGCAACAATTATGTATGTATTTACTCAACCAGCTTTAACAATGACAGTCTTGATTGTTGGTTTTATTTCAGGTTTATTCTGGGCTTTAGGACAAGTAAACCAATTAAAAACAGTTGAAAAACTAGGTGTTTCAACTACTGTAACGATTTCTACTGGTATGCAACTTGTTGCAACTTCTATCTTTGGGGTTATCGCTTTCCGTGAGTGGACTACTACAACAACGATTGTTCTGGGAACGATTGCAATCCTATTAATCGTAGTTGGTGTTGTATTCACATCACTAGATGACAAAGAAAATGCACAGCCACCAGGACAATTGAAAAAAGGACTTCTTACTTTAATTGTTTCTACTTTCGGTTACCTTGTATATGTAATTATTATTCGTTGGTATAATATCGATGGTTGGTCTGCTATTTTACCACAAGCAGTTGGTATGTTTGTTGGTGCGGTTGTATTGACATCTAAACATAAACCATTTAACAAATATGCAATCCGTAATGCTTTATCTGGTTTACTATGGGGAACTGGAAACTTATTCTTACTTCTTTCATTACCACGTGTCGGAGTAGCAACAAGCTTCCCATTATCTCAAACTGGAATCGTTATCTCAACATTCGGTGCGATTGTCTTCTTAGGTGAAAAGAAAACAAAACGTCAATTGATCTTTATTGCACTAGGTAGTGTTTTAATTATCGGCGGCGCTGTATTGTTAGGTATGACAAAAGCATAAACTTATAATCTATTAATCCCTGAAGCAGTTATGCTTCAGGGATTTTTTATTACAACTATTTTTTAAGTATAATAATTTTTATAACCTTATTTATATTAACCCTCCTCCCTCCATTTCCATCCTTTTCACAATAAGTCTTTTCTTTTTACAAAATTCTCTTAAAGATGGTATCGTTTTTTATAACATATCTTCACTAGAAAGGAATAAAGGATATGCTAACTAAACATCGAATTCTATTTATTGGTGCTGGTCGTATGGCAGAAGCTATATTTTCCGGATTACTTAAAACAAGCAAAGAATACATCGAAAAAATTATCGTTTCTAACCGCAGCAACGTAGAAAAGCTAGAACAATTACAAGGACGATATAATGTGTCTATCACAACAGATTGGAAGCAGCATGTTACATCTGTTGATACGATTGTTTTAGCAATGCCGCCTTCTGCACATGAAGAATTATTAGCGGAGCTATCTCCGTTACTATCGAATCAACTTGTCGTAACGGTAGCTGCTGGCATTGGTCCATCTTATTTAGAAGCTAGACTCCCTAAGGACACGCCTGTTGCTTGGATTATGCCAAATACAGCTGCTGAAATTGGGAAGTCAATCTCCTTATATACAACAGGACAATCAGTAAACGAGATGCATCAAGAAACCTTGCAACTGCTTTTAAGAGGCATTGGTACTTCGCAACTTTGCACTGAGGAAGAAGTTCATCAGCTTACTGCAGTTACTGGAAGTGCACCAGCTTTCCTTTATTACTTTGCTGAAAGCTTGGTTGAAGCAACAAAAAGTTATGGCGTCGATGAAGCAACCGCAAAACACCTTGTCATTCAAATGATTTCTGGATCTGCTTCTATGCTTGAACAAACGCAAGATCCGGCTAACCTCCGCGAACAAGTAACAACGCCAGGTGGTTCCACAGCTGAAGGTCTCAAAGCTTTATATGAATATAATTTTTCAGAGGCGGTTCAAAAAGCAGTAGAAGCAACAAACAAAAAAGCTAGGGGGAAATAATATGAGTTTAACAAGTTTAAAAGACTATACTACATTACATAACGGTGTAAAAATGCCTTGGTTCGGTTTAGGTGTTTTTAAAGTAGAAGATGGTTCAGAAGTAATTGAGTCTGTAAAATCAGCAATTAAAAATGGCTACCGCAGCATCGATACTGCAGCAATCTATCAAAACGAAGAAGGCGTTGGACAAGCGATCCGTGAAGCAGGTGTTTCACGTGAAGAATTATTTATTACATCAAAAGTATGGAATAGCGATCAAGGATATGAAACAACACTTCAAGCATTTGAAACTACATTAGAAAAATTAGGTCTAGAATATTTAGATTTATATTTAGTACATTGGCCTGTAAAAGGGAAATATACTGAATCATGGAAAGCGTTAGAAAAACTTTATAAAGATGGCCGTGTTCGTGCTATCGGTGTGAGTAATTTCCACATTCACCACTTACAAGACGTATTTGAAATCGCTGAAATTAAGCCAATGGTCAATCAAGTGGAATACCACCCACGTTTAGCACAAGAAGAATTACACGCTTTCTGTAAAGAACATAACATCCAGCTTGAAGCTTGGTCACCATTAATGCAGGGACAACTACTGGATAACTCCACATTACAAGACATTGCGACAAAATATAATAAATCAACTGCACAAATTATTTTACGCTGGGATTTACAAAATGAAGTTGTAACAATCCCTAAATCTATTAAAGAACATCGCATTATTGAAAATGCAAATATATTCGATTTTGAATTAAGTGCTGATGACATGAAAGCAATTCAAGCTCTAAATGAAGATCGTCGCGTTGGTCCAGATCCAGATAACTTTGACTTCTAGTAGAAAAACCACTGCCATATGCAGTGGTTTTTCTCGTTAAATAAAACTGAAAATTTAAACTATATTTCAATTGGTTGACACTTCATCATCCAAGGTGTAAGATTTTGAATTATCAAAGAAACACAAAAATTAATAAAATTTATTCGTTTACTCATTGTATCAAGAGAGGTGGAGGGACTGGCCCTTTGAAACCTCGGCAACAGGTTCATTTTGAATACTGTGCCACTTCCTGCAAGCATTGTGCTTGAAAGATAGAATGAGGGACTTCGTTTATATACGGGTGCATAACTTGTACGTAAAAATCCCTCTTTCTCAATATGAAAAGAGGGATTTTTTATTTTTCATTTCCCTCATCATCATCCAAACTTAATTATTTAGGAGGAAAATCAAATGAAAAAGAAGTTTGTACCCGGTATTGCATCAGTTGTAGGAGTAAGTATTTTATTAACTGGTTGCGGTAGTTATAAAAACGAAGCAAGCGGAGCAAATGCAAAAGACGAGGTGCCTAGTAAACAGGTTTTAAACTTATCTTCACCTACTGAAATACGAACAATGGATACAGCTCGTGCTACAGATACTGATTCTGGTCAAGTAATGAGAAACGTATTTGAAGGTTTGTATAATCTTGGTGAAGGTAACAAACCTGTCCCTGGCGTTGCGAAATCTCATGAAGTAAGTGGCGATAAAACGAAATACACATTCCACCTGCGAGATTCAAAATGGTCAAACGGCACTTCTGTCACAGCAAAAGATTTTGTCTTCGCTTGGCAAAGAGCTGTCGATCCAGCAACAGCCTCTGAATATGCATTTCTATTCTTTGATATTAAAAACGCAACAAAAATTAACAACAAAGAACTTCCAGCCGATCAACTTGGTGTAAAAGCAATTGATGACCATACGTTTGAGGTAGAATTGGAACGTCCTGTTCCGTACTTTATAAGCTTAACAGCGTTCCCAACATTTCTACCAATTAACGAGGAATTCTTTAAAGCACAAGGTGATAAGTATGCCTTAGAAGACAATACAATTTTGTACAACGGAGCTTTTACACTAAGCGATTGGAAGCATGAGCAAAGCTTTAAATTTAAGAAAAACCCTACCTATTGGGATAAAGATACTGTCAAACTGGAAGAAATCAATTTTAGCGTCGTAAAAGAAAAATCTACAGAAGTAAATTTATTCGAGTCAAAACAATTAGATCGTATCAAACTAACATCTGACTTCGTTGATAAATATAAAAAGGATGCTAACTTTAAAGAACGGCCAAACGTAGGGGTACAGTTTCTACGTATGAATCAACAAAACAAAGTACTTCAAAACGTTTCTGCACGCCAAGCAATCGATCAAACAATTGATCGAAAATCCTTTGTACATACGTTATTAAATGACGGCTCTACACCAACCTCTAGTCTCGTGCCGAAAAACTTTGCAAAAGGACCTGACGGAACAGACTTCCGTGCTGCAAACGGCGATTTAACAAAGGTTGATACAAAATCTGCTCAAGAATTATGGAAAAAGGCAAAACAAGAGCTTGGTTCTGAAAAGATAACATTAGAATTATTAACAAGTGATGCTGACCTTGATAAGAAAACTGGTGAGTTCTTAAAAGGACAACTAGAAAAGAATTTAGATGGATTAACAGTAAATGTGAAACCACAACCACGTAAACAACAAGTTTCACTTTTATTAAAAGGTGACTACGAAATTGGAATTGACGGCTGGAGCCCTGACTTTGCTGATCCAATTACATTCCTTGAGCTATTTACAACGAATAACCCTTACAACTTAGATCATTACTCTAATAAGGAGTTCGATGAAACAATAGCAAAAGTGAAAACAACTTTAGCCGGTGATGAAAAAGCTCGCTGGGAAGCATTACTAGCATCCGAGAAAATATTATTTAAAGACTCTGTTATCGCTCCTCTTTACCAAAAAGGCGAATCTTATTTAGAACGTTCTTATGTGAAAGGAATTGTGCAAGTAGACTTTGCAGGTCAATTAAACTTCAAATGGGCCAAAATTGAAAAATAAAGCGAAACTTTAATCAGTGGGGTTTTCTTCATCCCCCACTGATTATTAGCCCACACCAATTGTTTTTTTAGCAAAACATATTAAAAGCAGATTCCCTAATGCGAGGAAATCTGCTTTTTTAATATATTATTCTAAGAAATTAACAATCTATTTTTATTATTGACATATAGTTCTTTCTAGTGTTAATATTCTAAATAATCAAAGAAACAAAATATTTCACCATCAAAATAGAACGTCTACTACGTTGAAACATATAACGATAGATTATAGATCAACATGTATATACATATAGAACACCTGATTACCTACATACACATATCTATAATAGGTTTTCTCTTCTTCTATAGCTACACTTCAAAACGTGGACATTACGACGTTACGAACAACACATTTAGGGAGGAACGAACAATGAAGAAAAAAGTTGTACCTGTTGTTGCATCTGTTTTAGGGGCAAGTCTATTACTAACTGCTTGCGGAGGAAATAAAGATCATGCAAGCGGAGCGAAAGCAAATGATAAAGCAAATGATAAACAGGCAATTAACTTATCATTCGCTTCAGAAATTCCAACAATGGATGTTGCAAAAGCAACGGATGGGGAATCCATGAGCGTAATGCGCAATGTTTTTGAAGGTTTATATGCAATGGGAGAAGATAACAAACCAATTCCTGGTGTTGCTGAGTCGGTTGACCTTAGTCCCGATAAAACAAAATATACATTCCACCTGCGTGATTCAAAATGGTCAAACGGTACTCCAGTTACAGCAAAGGACTTTGTCTTCGCTTGGCAGCGTGCCGTAAATCCTGATACAGCAGCTGAATATGCATTCTTATTCTTCGATATACAGAATGCGAAACAAATAAGCCAGAAACAATTGCCAATTGATCAACTAGGTGTCAAAGCTCTTGATGATAAAACGTTAGAAGTACAACTAGACCGTCCTGTTCCCTACTTCTTAAGCTTAACGACATTCTCAACATTCTTACCAATTAATGAAGATTACTTAAAATCTCAGGGCAATAAATATGGTTTAGAAACAAATCATTTAATTTACAACGGTGCTTTCATATTAGATAACTGGAAACACGAGCAAAGCTTTCAATTGAAGAAGAACCCCAACTATTGGGATGCTAAAACTGTAAAATTAGAAGAAATCAACTTCAATGTCGTTAAAGATAAATCTACAGAAGTTAACTTATACGATTCAGGACAAATTGATCGCGTTGCTTTAACTGCGGAGTTTGTTGATAAATATAAGAGCGATCCAAACTTCAAAGACCGCGCTGAAGTTGGCATTCAATTTTTACGACTAAATCAAAAAAATGAAACATTAAAAAATCAACATGCACGCCTTGCTATTAACGGAGCAATGAATAAAAAAGCATACGTAGAAACAATTTTAAATAATGGTGCTATTCCAGCTGAAGGAATGGTTCCTGCGAAATTCGCAAAGAGTCCAGAAGGTAACGACTTCCGTAAAGAAAACGGAAACCTAGTCAAAGATGATGTGAAAACAGCGAAAGAAAACTGGAAAAAAGCGAAACAAGAACTTGGTACTGACAAAGTAACAATCGAACTATTAACAAGTGATAATGCTTTAGCTAAAAAAACTGGTGAATATTTAAAAGGTGAACTAGAAAAGAACCTAGATGGATTAACAGTGACATTAAAACCACAACCACGTAAACAACAGCTGAAACTACTATTAAGTGGTGACTATGAAATCGGTATTGATGGCTGGGGCCCTGACTTCGCTGACCCAATTACATTCTTAGATTTATTTACAACAGATAGTGCTTATAACTTCGATAAATACTCTAACAAAGAGTACGATGCACTCATTCATAAAGTGAAAACAGATTTAGCTAGCGATGAAAAGGCTCGCTTTGAAGCAATGAAGCAAGCTGAAAAAATCCTATTACAAGACGGTGCTGTCGCTCCTTTATACCAACAAGGTCGTTCTTACCTACAACGCGGATTTATTAAAGGGCTTGTAACAACTGACTTCGGTGGTGAATTTAACTACAAGTGGACAGAAGTTACAAAATAATAAAATAAAAAAGGTATCCAATCGCAGGATACCTTTTTTATTTTATACTTCTTTAACTACATAGCTTCTTCTCTTTACTATTCCTTTTATAGATACAGTAATTACTGCTACCAATTGTGTAACTAATATAATGACTAATAATGAAATAATATTTTTCTCTAAACTTACTCCCCCAAATATTATTGTATAATAGCCATTCGCTGCATATGTTGCGGGAAATAATTCACCGATTGTTTGATATGTTTTAGAAAGCATCTCATGTGGTACAATTACACCCGAACTTACAAGTTGTAATGATAGTGAAATTATATTAAAGATCATACCTGCATTTCCGAAAACAGTTATGAACATTTGTGTTAATGAAAGAAAGGCGAAGAAGACTATTGTCAATAATCCTCTTCCCCTTCTTTTTGCATCGAACTAAAACTCATTATAAATATAAACATAAACATCAAATATGTTCTCCACGTCAAAGAAGGTATATGTCCCGACCACAGATAGCTAATGAAATAGTTAATTCCCATAATACAAGACGATACTACTAAACTAATACTTATTAGTTTTGCATATTTGAACATATCTTTTCTCCTTACTTTTCTATCTCTTCAAATTGCAGATTTATTGGCTCTTCTAGTAGTGTTTCATAAAAATTTTCAGCCAAATCTGTTGAAGGAATTTTTCCATCCACTTCATCAAATCGAATACTATCTAGCCACACACAACCTTCCCCTGATAATAAGACACCAAATGCTATACCAAGTGCTTCTTCTTTTATATCTAATACAACCGAGTACGATTGCCAGTTATTCGTATTTTTAATTGGGCGATTTTGCATGTTATCCATAGCGAGTGGTTCTGTATCTTTTCCGTCTACTCTCATCCACAATCCTGCCCAATCTCTTACGTTCTCACTCTTAACAAATGCTGTTAAACGTAATCTTTTACCTACATATTTATCCGCTCGGAACATTTGCATTAATGTTGAAAATCCTCCGTGCGTAACATTCTCTTTTGCTTTTATGTATGCAGATACTTTTCCTTGATGGGCAACTTCATAGTCTAAACCCATCTCATATTCAGCAGGATGACTTCCACTTAAGATCCATCCTTTCGGTATACTTTTTTGCATTGAAACACCCTCTCTTTCTATATAAAATGACTGGAAGTACTTTCGATATTTCTTCGGTGGCAATTGAAACATTCTTTTAAAGGCTCTCGTAAATGCCTCTTGTAAGGAAAAGCCGTATTGTACTGCAATATCAATAACAGCCCTCTCCGTTGACACTAAAGCTTGCGCAGCATGAGTTAACCTTCTCTTTCGAATATAATCCGTTACACTCATCCCAACATATCTTTGAAAGATGCGATGAAAATGGTACATCGATACTGCACTGTGAGACGCCACTCTTTCTGTTGTAAGCTCCTCATGTAAATGCTCCTCTATATATTCAATTGCTTTTTTTATCATCTCTTTATATTCTTCATGCATTTTAGTACCTCCTCACAACCTTAATTTACCATATACATAAAAATCATTTTTGATTTAAATTGCGGATTAAACTTTGTGGCTACAAGTTAATAATTTATTTTCAACACATACATAATTACATGATTTTGGGAAAAACTTGTATAGAACGAATTTACATAAGGAGGAAATTATAATGAGAATTTTACTATCAGTTTTATTAGCGCTTATGCTAGTACCTGTATTAACAGGATGTAAAGCTCCTGCAAAAGAAGATACAACTTCTAATAAGAAAACTACTGAAGAAGCAAAAAATGAAGCTCCTGCTGATTTAAAACTTAACTTCAATGAATTTAGTTTAGATGCAGACTATCAAGATACAAAGAAAGACTACGAGGCTGATTATAAGAATGTAGCAGCTGATAAGAAAATGGAAGCAAAACTTGAAGACCACAAATCAAATGCAAAGTTTACAGGTGACGAGGCTATTACAAAATTAAGCCCACTTCTACAAGAATTAAAATTTGATAAAGATACTCCTGACCAAGAAGTAATCGATCAAGTAGTAAATGTGTTCAAACTTGATAAAGACTACCAAAAGTTTGATTTAGAAGTTGTCTTCTCTGATGGAACGAAAAAAGAATATAAAAGAGAAATAAAATAAAGAAGTAGGCGGTTGCCTACTTCTTTATTTTTGCATATCTTAAATCTGGTTTAGATCCAACATAATATTGAAGTCCAGATACTGATCCTTTTTGTAAGTAAGAATCAGAAGGGAATATAATTGGAATTAACGGTGAATCTGTAAACATAATATCTTCTGCTTTATGCAATAAATCAAAACGCTTATCTTCATTTTGTTCAACTTCTGCTTCTTTGATTAAAGCGTCAAATTCTTTATTATGCCATTTTGCATAGTTGTTTGGACCATCACCTGCATATAAATCTAGTTTAGTAATTGGGTCTAATAAAGAACCGCCCCATCCCATATAAGCTAATTGGAAATCACTTTGCTTATATGTATCGATGTAACTCTTCCACTCTTTATTTTCTAATTTAATATCTACACCAAGATTTTTCTTAAACATTTCCTGCATTGCTTCTGCTACTTTTTTATGCTGTGTATCCGTTGTGAATTTTAATGTTACTTCAGGTAATGTAGACCAACCTTGTTCTTTCATACCCTCTTCTAATAATTTTTTCGCTTCTGTTGTATCAAATTTTACGTAATCACCTTTTTCTTTACGGAAATCACGACCACTTTGTGTTTTTGCTCCTTCTGGAACGAATGCATATGCTTCTTGCGCATTATTCTTATACAGTTTTTCAACGATAAACTTACGATCAACTGCTAATGAAAATGCTTTACGTACTTTCGCATTTGTGAATGGCTCTTTTTCTACGTTAAACGAATAAATATAAGATGAGAATCCCGCAACACGCTTATATTCTTTATTTCCTTTTTCTTTCTCAATCATTTCTTGTGGTAAACCACTTAGTAAATCTAATTCTTTTGATTTGTATAATTGGTACGCTGTTTTAGAATCTGGAATAATACGAAACTCAATTTCTTTTAATGTTACCTTTTTATCATAGTATTCTTTATTTTTTTGTACTGTAATTGCTTGGTTATGCTTCCATTCTTTTAACGTGAATGGTCCATTTGTAATTAACTCTTTTGGATCTGTTTTTAATTTGTTGTTATCATCAATTGATTTTTTAGATAATGGAATAAATAATGAACTCGCTAATTTTTGTTTAATAGAAGCAACTGGGTGCTCAAGTGTTACCTTTAATGTTTGAGGATCAGCAACTTGAATACCAACTTGGCTTTCTTCACCTTTTCCAGTATTATACGCCTCTGCGCCTTTAATAAAGTACATTTCTGTCCCATTCATAGAACCCGTTTTCGGATTTAATAACCGCTTCCATGCAAATTCAAAATCATTTGCTGTAATAGGAGAACCATCTGACCATTTAATATCTTTCTTTAAATGGATTGTATATTCAGTTCCATCTGCATTTACTTCTTCTTTCTCTGCTAATTCATTTTGATATTTCCCATCACTATCTTGCGTATATAAGCTTGAGAATAAATGTCCAATTACATAACCTGATGTGCTATCTGTTGCAATAGCGGAATCGAGTGTATATGGATCGCTACCAATATTCGTTACTAATCGATCTCCTTCTCCCTTACCAGCACTCGCCTTTTGCGCCTCTTTTTTACCGCAAGCGACAGAAGTAATTGCTAATACGGTCATAATGACAAATAATAAAAACTTCTTCATCCTACATTCTCCTTTAACCCGAAATTTTTGGTGTTGATGCTAATAATGTTTTTGTATAAGAATGTTGTGGATTACGGAATACTTCATCCGTATTTCCAAATTCAACAAGTTCTCCTTTATATAAGACAGCTACCTTTTCACATAAATAGTGAACCATCGGCAAATCATGCGCGATAAATAAATATGTATAGCCTTGTTCCTTTTGAATCTTTTGCAACAAGTGCACAATTTGGATTTGAAGTGAAACATCTAACGCTGAAATTGGTTCATCCAGGATTAATACTTCTGGCTCACATAATAACGCCCTTGCAATAGCGATCCGTTGACGTTGTCCTCCGCTAAATTCGTGTGGGTATCGATCAGTGTATCGTCTATCTAATCCAACACGTTCTAGCGCATCACCTGCTACCTCATCTTTCAATCCTTTATCACCTAAACCGAATGAAATATATCCTTCTGTTACGCTATCGCGTACTTTCCAGCGCGGATTTAATGCAGCTGTTGAATCTTGAAAAATGAATTGTACTTTCTGCAAGAAATCTCGCTTATGAGCTGATTTCAACTTGTGAACAACTTGACCGTTATAATCAATTTGACCAGACGTTGGGCTCTCGATCCCAGCTATAAGCTTACCAAGTGTTGTCTTTCCTGAACCACTTTCTCCAATAATGCCAAGCGTCGTTCCTTTCGGGATAGAAAGTGATATATCTTTTAGCGCTATGATTTCTTTCTTTTTACTTCCATACGTTTTCGTTACTTGCTTTACAGTAATTAAATCTGTCGTCATGAGGCATTCACCTTCTCTTTTGATTTCGCTTGGTCATGCTCTAGAACATGTTGCCAACAATGTGAACTGTGTTCCCCAGAATATGCTGTTCTATCAGGGAAACGATGAACACATTCTTGTATTGCTACTGGGCATCTATTTACAAATGGGCACCCAAAGCTATTTAACGTTTCAATTGATGGTGTTGTTCCCTCAATGGCCCTAAGTACCTTTTCGGAATCATCCATATTCGGAATAGCTTGCAATAAACTTTTCGTATATGGGTGCTTAGGTGAACCTATCACTTCTTGTATCGTCCCTTTTTCAACAACACGTCCCCCGTACATCACAACTACTCGGTCAGCTACTTCACGTACAAGCGCCAAATCATGTGTAATTAATAAAATACTCGTATTTTGTTTTTCTTTTCGCTCTTTTAATAACCCCATAATTTGCTTTTGAATCGTTACATCTAATGCAGTTGTAGGCTCATCTGCAATAACGAGCTTTGGGTGACACGCAAAAGCAATTGCTAAACAAATACGTTGCCTCATGCCTCCGCTTAATTGATGTGGGTACTGTTCAAAACGTTTCTCTGCTTCATGTATCCCTAAATCATTTAATAAGTTAATCGCAATTTCTTTTGCTTCTCTTTTCGATTTTTTCTCATGTTGCAAAATCACTTCTGTAATTTGCCTTCCTACTTTCATCGTCGGATTTAAAGAGGACAGAGGGTCTTGAAAGATAAATGAAATATCTTTCCCTCGAATTTGATTCCATTCTGATTCTTGTAAATTCGTCAACCTTTGAGATTGGAAAGAGATGCTTCCGTCATCAATGTGAATAGATTCTTGATTTAATCCGACAATAGATTGTGCTGTAACACTTTTTCCTGAACCACTTTCTCCTACAAGTGCAACGATTTCACCTTCATTAATAGAAAAGGAAACATGCTTCACAATTGCTTGCTTACTATTCTCTTTTTCAACGACCAATGTTACGTTTTCTAAAGATAAGAGCTGTCCCATGTTTTTTCTCCTTTCGATTCCGGTTTACAATCTTCGGATCAATTGCATCTTGCAAACCATCACCAATTGCATTAAATGCAAACATAATGAGTGCAATCATGATTGCTGGGAAGAATAATTGCCACCATTCTCCGCTTAGTAATGTCCCGAGTGCATCGTTAGTCATCGTTCCCCAGCTCGCTGCTGGTGATTGTACTCCGAGTCCGATAAAGCTTAAAAATGATTCTGAGAAAATAGCTGCTGGAATTGTAAATGATAAATTTACGATAATAATGCCTGTTAAATTCGGAATGATGTGTCCGTATATAATCTTCATATGCGATGTACCTAATCGCTCTGCTGCAATAACAAATTCTCTTTGCTTTAAAGATAATACTTGTGCCCTAACGAGACGTGCCATGCCAATCCATCCTGTTAATGCAAGGGCAATAATAATTGTAAAAAGCCCTGGTTTCATAACGATTAATAATAAAATAACAATTAATAAATATGGGATACCGTATAACACTTCAATCCCTCGTAAAATCCACTCATCAATTAACGTTCCAAGGCGACTACGTCCTCTCACATATCCACTAAAGCCCCCGATTAGTACACCTATTCCTATATCAAGAGCCGCTGCCACTAATCCAACTGTTAGTGAAATTTTCCCTCCAGCCCAGGTGCGCGCCCATATGTCCCTTCCTAAATCATCTGTTCCGAACCAATGCTCACTACTAGGTGGGAGGTTTGTTGCTTCTTTTACTTGTTCACTCGCAGTAAATGCCGTTAAACTTTCGCCAACCAGTGAGAAAATAATAATTAGTAATAACGTCACTGCCCCTAAAACTGCTATAGGGTTTGATATAAACTTGCGAAACACTTCCTTCTTTCGACTAATCGTTTGCTGATCTTTATTTATCGTTAATTCTTTTTTCTCCTCATTCGTTAATAACTGTTTATTGATTTCATAAGCTCCCATTTAAATGCCCCCCTCCTTACGTAATAGAACGAATACGCGGATCAACAATACGGTGAATAATATCTGTAATGAAAATACAACAAATTAATAATGCACTATAGAAAATCGTTGTTCCCATAATGACCGGATAATCCCGGTTAAAAATACTATCTACAAAATATTTTCCTAGACCAGGAATGGAAAATATTTTTTCAATAACGAAAGTTCCTGTTAAAAGTCCAGCCATTAACGGTCCAACAAATGTAAGTACCGGAACAATCGCATTTCGAAGAGCATGTCTTATAATGATTTTCTTAATTGGTATGCCTTTCGCTCTCGCTAGCTTAATATAATCACTCTGCAAAACTTCAATCATATTAGAGCGAACAAATCTTGTAATAACCGCGATTGGTCCTAACGCTAATGCGAAGGATGGCAATACCGTATGTTCGAATGTGCCCCAAGACGCTACTGGTAAAAGTTCAAATTGTATAGCAAATACTTGTATAAATAGTGGTGCTAAAATAAAACTTGGAATAGAAATACCGAGAATCGCAAGTAAGCTCACACTATAATCAATTACTTTCCCATGATATAGAGCTGCAAATGTACCTGCTGCAATTCCGACTAATAATGAAATAACAAGTGCTTGTAAACCAATAATCGCTGATGGACCAAATCCTGTCGTTATAATTTCTGATACACCTTGACCTGTGGATTGAACAGATTCACCAAAATCAAAATGAACTACGCCATCTAAATAAGCAACATATTGATTCCATAACGGTTCATCAAGGTGATACTTCGCTCTCATGTTTTGTATCACTTCTTCAGGAAAGATTTTCGCATCTGATGAAAATGGATCCCCTGGAATGATATGCATAATCAAAAATGTTACTGTTGTAATGACCCATAGCGTGAACACCATAACCGATAGTTTTTTAATAACATACACTTCAATAACCCCCTAAACAAATGTATTTACTTTGTTTTATTGACATATTTGTTCCTATTACTTTTCCGCTTCTTAAAACACAAAAAGCCTTGATCTTAAAAAATAAGATCAAGGCTTAATAAACGAAGGCCCATCACTTATCTTTCAAGACTTGCTTGCCGGAATTAGCACGGTGTTCCTGTTACAGAACCCGCTGCTGAGGTGTCATAGGGCCAGTCCCTCTACCTCTCTGGATAAGTAAATTGCTATATTATTATTTGGTTCAAATTGTATATTTTGAATTATAATTCTGAAAAAATGAAAAGTCAATCAAATTGGATATATTTAGAAAAATCAGTTTTCGCTCCTTTTATCGAAATTACAGTTTTCTCTTATAATAAAAAGAAATAATATTAAAGAAGTTATAAGATGAATCCCTTGCTTCTTGCTACTATAGGATTACCATTAACAATCGTTATACTTGTCATCATCGGGGTCTATAAAGTGAAACTTTAATCAGTGGGGGGCATCCCCCACTGATTATTAGTTGAACCAATCGGGCTTTTACGGGCAGTGGATCCCCTACCTAACTTCTTTGCTTTCACTGAATTTTGATGTGGGGGTCTTACTGCCCGGCAAATAGCGGGATAAACTCTTTATTAAAAAGAAACGTATCACTTCTTTTTATACTCCATTCGATAATATTACCAGACAAACAATCTCTGAATTTCACGAAAAACAAAATGTATTAGTATCCGGGGATGAAGACGGAGATGGTAAGAAGAAAAAATAACCTTGCGCGTACGCAAGGTTATTTTTTCGTTTCTGCTTGAAAACGTTTATAGTATGTTGATGCTGTTGCAAAGTTAATTTCTATATCACGAATCAATGATGAGTCTTCTTCTTTAGCTAACTTCTGTAATTTTTTCATTGCTTGTTCCGATTCATTCAAGAAACCAGCGTATACCTCATGTTCTTGCTCTTTCGATTTTGGAACACGAATTTCTTTACGTATATTATCAATATCTTCTAACATGCTAGTCGTTACCTTTTGCACATCTTCTTTATATGTAGCATTCGTTATTTCCTTACCGCCCTTTTCTTTTGCCACTTCAAATAACTGTAGTGCTTTATTAATTTCTTTATTCATTTTCATATCGTATTTTTCATGTACTGCACGGTATTCTTTCATCTCTTCTGTTTGCTCAGTAGATTGCTCTACCTTTTCTTTCGGTTCTTTCGTATCTTTATTTCCATTACATCCTGCTAGAAGGATCATACTTCCCATTACAGCAATACCCAAAACCTTCTTCATCTCTTCTTCTCCTTTTATCTACAGCTACTACTCATTATAGTTTCTTTTATCTCCACTTGTTATTATACCGAGAACATCCTACTTTTTACACTTAAGACGCTACCTTAATATACATGCCTACATTTTTGTCACAGTATCGTCACTTTATGCAAATAACTTTTGCACTGCTTTACTACATCACCTTACAAAACTGTAAGCACACATAAAGAACAAACCATGCTAGACTTACATATGCATAACGCAAACATATGTAAGTTTTTAAGGAGAATCATCTATGTACAACACAATGCCTTTTATGGGAGAAGATATTCGTGTCCTTATTCGTGAAAAATCACTTCATATCGAAAATACAGAGAGCCTTCGCCGCGTATTAAAAAAGAAACATGCTCCATTTAAGTTAGCCCAATATTTAAAACAACAACATACAAATCAATTTCATACCGTGCTAAATATATCAGATAAATCATTAACAATCGAAATCATCGGTCACGTCTACATTGGAAACTTCGCAGATATCTTAAAAGAAATCCCACGTATACCGAAAATTGCTCCTATTATCGTTAAAAAAGCGTATAAAATTACCGACCATACCGATATTATCGACTGCGGGGAAAAAGAAGTCGATAGTAATCGCTGGGTGTGGGATAAACTTGCTGTTTTATATGATACGATCATGAATAATATGTATGAGGTATTTCAAAGAAATGAAAAAAAGAACTGATTCAAATATTCCCTTTGAATCAGTTCTTTTTTGTTAAGCCTCTAAATTTTGTCTTTGTTGTAGTTCAAACTGCTTTTCACTTCTTCTGGCCATAAATAGATAACATAATACAGCACCAATTTCACAAAGAGCTATTACAACCCCCATCGGTAATGCGGTGTTGCTTCCACCAATACCTACTAACGGTGCAACAAGTGCTCCTGAAATAAATTGTAATAAACCTAATAAAGCCGACGCTGTTCCTGCAGCTTGTTTCTGATTTCTCATCGCTAATGAGAACCCAGTTGTTGATACAACCCCGACACTTGATACGACAAGGAATAACGAGCATAAAACACCAATTAAACCTATTCCTAGTAAGATTGTCAGTAGTAAAGATAAACCACCAACGGCTGCAATAATAATACCGGAAACGAATAACGTTTTCTCATTCACTTTCCCTGCTAAACGGCCCGTAACCTGACTAGCAATAATAATACCGATACCGTTAATCGCAAAGAATAAGCTAAATTGCTGTGGTGATGCTCCGTATATGTTCTGCAACACAAATGGTGAGCCCGAAATGTAAGCAAACATTGCCGCCGTTACTAGCCCTTGTGATAATGCATATCCCATAAACAAACGATCTTTTAACAGTTTTCCATACGTCGCCAATGTCCCTGACAAACCACCTGTTTCTCTTTCTTCAGGAGGTAATGTTTCACGTAATACGAAAGTAGCTGATATTAACATGAATACACTAATTGCTCCGAGAACGATGAAGACACCGCGCCATGTTGTGAACTGTAGTAATTGTCCCCCTATAATCGGTGCCAAAATAGGCGCTGCTCCGTTTACTAACATGAGCAGTGAGAAAAACTTCGTCATTTCAGAACCTGAATACATGTCACGTACCATTGCACGTGATATAACAATCCCGGCCGATCCTGAAGCCCCTTGTAAGAAGCGCAATAACACTAAACTCCAAATAGATGGTGCAATAGCACAAAGTAAAGAAGAAGCAACATAAATAATAAGAGCGATAATAAGAGGTTTGCGCCTTCCGTAAATGTCACTAATTGAACCAACAAATAATTGTCCTACTGAAAGCCCAAGCAAACATGCTGTCAATGTAAGCTGTGCAAGAGATGCGCCTGTTTGTAAATCATCTGTTAATTTTGGTAAAGAAGGCAAATACATATCAATAGATAATGGCCCAATCGCCGTAAGTGTCCCTAATACAAGAATCATCCATAACCTATTTGTCTTGACAGGTTTATATATTTCGTGATTAACTCCATTCACTTTTCCGTTCACCCTTTCCGATAAATACTAAATCGTAACAATTATAGTTACAACATAAACATACGTCAAGTATAGTTCATTTTCCTGTTTCATACCGTAAAAAAAAGCGATAGAATTTCTATCGCTTTACTTTTTCAAATTGCTATTTGTAAATTTAGATACGGAAGACATCGCCTCTCCTGTATCTAAATATGTGATTTGAATTGGATCTCCCACTTCTGTAAACATAGCATATGGGAATTTCTTCACCGGTATCATAAATACTTTTTGTTCATTCTCTAACAGTACATACACAATTGTATTTTCACCTGATTTTTCTTTATATACACGTTGTACAACGCCTTCTTTTTGTGCTTCTTTACCATTTGAAGTCGGTCTAAATGAATCTCCACTTCCACTCAGCGCATTTTTATAATTCTCAAGCGCTTCTTTTTGCGTCGAACCTGTTGCAAATATTTTCGCATTAGAAGCATAGATAACTGTATGAGCACGTACTAATCCCCCGTCATCAATAACAGGTACAATCCAAGAAGGTTTACCATACACGTTATAAATAACCGGCATCGTTCCATGCCATTTCTCTCTCTTAAAGGAATTATCCACTACTTCCGAAGCAGCTGAACCATCCATAATCCCCTTCACTTCTTTTCCGTTATAGTAATACAACTTACCTGTACGCGCATCGATAAGCGAGTAACCTAACGCAGAATCTACTCCCTCTTTTGGAGAGGTGAAATCAGTAAAGTAATATAACGTTCCATCCTTACCGAAAATTGGTGTAACTCCTTCTTTCGTTCCCCACTCAGTCGGAATCTTCATATCCGTTTGCGAGAATTTCGTATTCCAAAATCCGTGAATATATTTACCGAAGTATGTATTTAATGTAGATGCGGTCTCGTGATTTAATACACCATCAACAAATTTAGGCGCTTTTCCTTCATCATATCTTTTCACTTCACCTGTTTGTGCATCTACTACTACAACGCCCTCTACCTCAAATCCAGATCTTCCTGAAATAAATTCACCATACGTCATTGTATAATACGGTTTCCCTTTATCATCCACTTCAAATTTAGGTTTCCCTTTAAAGATTAGATTTGGTTCTGCTTGCCTTACAACACGCCCTAAATTATTCCCGAAGAACATGCTCGGCACATATTTCATTTTATAACCAAGATGCAGTTTCGCTTCCGCATCAGGATTCGTACCTGACATCGTTACGTACCCTGGAATTGTCTCAGCTTTACGTGCTTTAAAAAAGCCTGAAACTTCAATCGGTGCTACATATAAAGCCTCACCATTTACCATTTGTGGCGTTAATTCCCCTAGCTCAAAATAAGCTACTTTCGGAATATCCCCAAATACTTTTTTCATTTTATTCTCCGCTGTCTTTGGCGGCACTGTAAACGGTTGATCATTTTCAGTAAACGGCTCTGAAATATCTTTCTCGATCTTCACAACAGAATCATATTTTTTTTGCGTGATTACTATATCGTGTAAATAACCAAAATAGCCGTAACTTGCGAGTAAAACAAACATTAGAAGTCCCTTTAACGTACCTTCTAATTTCCCTATTTGATTTTGTGAAAATAAAACAAGCCCAATTAAAACTGCTACTGCAACGGCATAATGAGTAAGAATCGAATCTGCTCGATCATCGATTAGCCAAAGATATTCATAGATTGCAATACCTATCCAAAATAATACAGGAATAACTAAAATGGATGATTTCTTACCCTTTACAACCTTCTCATCCCCTTTCTTATCCACTGCTCGAAGTTTACTACCGCTTCTTGTCCATGGAATCAAAAACAAAGTGAGAATAGCTAAAATTAAAAATTTCATCAAAGGCAATGTCCCCTTTTCTTTTATTTTCCCTTTTAGTATAACAAATAAAGGGTATTCAGGTAAAAATGGGGATGATTATATTTTTTTACTACTTAATACAATCCCACTCACTACATATAAGATAGATGCAATATAAAAAATGGTGCCAATCGTAAAGAAATCTACTAAATATCCCGTTGCAATAATTGCTATTGCTCCTCCAATCGATGTCCACACATGATATTTTCCAATCTCATAACCAGCATTTTCTTGCACAACCTTTCGTGCTAACGACGTCTTCTCGGTATTACGCTGCACAGCACCTAAAACTCCCATTACAATTTGAAGAATATACACATGCCAGACTTCCGTGGCAATCGGGAAACAAAGCATTAATATTGCCATGGACCAAGCATATATAATTAATAATTTTTGATCGCCTACTCGATCAGACATCTTTCCTACTAATGGATATACAAGTGCTGAAGTTAAAGCAAATAAGCCATACGCCCAGCCAAACTGCGAGAAGCTATTCCCAACATTCCGAAGCAATAGAATGTAAAAAGGAAATACCATACTTCCCGCCATCATAATTATGCTTTGTGACGCTACAAATCTTCTATATGTCATTTCGTATACTCCCTATAAAATAAATTCACAAATCTCTCTTTTGGATCCGCTTCTTTTTTCTTCTGAAGAAATTCTTCTATACGAGGATATGCCCTCTTTAACTGCTCCTTCGTTGGATACGAATAGTACGGTAAATAATAACTACCATTATGTTTTAAAGTAACATCAATCATTTTCTGAATGACATCTTCTGTTTTCTTTATTTCACCCTCTGAGCGTCCTTGGTTAATTAAAAGAACTAGCGCAAACATATCATCTTTCGCATAGGATAAAACTGCATTTTCATTCTTTTCCACATAACGAATCGTAATATTGAGCAAATTAAACTCTTCTTCATTTAACACGTTACGTAAATCATCTATGTATTCCGTGAAGAAATCTATAGGCACAAAGTATTCTTGTAACACTTCTGTTCTATTCGGATTTTCATATTCCATAAAGGCACTATCTGACCTCATAACATTATTTCGCGTCTCATACGCTCCATCTGTACGCTCAAAATAACTTCTTTGTATATCCCAAAATGTATTCTTTCCCCAATCGCTATAACGGGATAATCCGAGTAAAAATTTCGGTGCAGCTATAATAGTTTCCTCTTTTAATTCACTGTACTCTTCCCTCATATTTTGATTTTTCGCCAATGTATAATCTGTCACATACATCTCTTTTAAAAATGAATTGGGGGCAACAGAAATACGGGCTAAGTGCATACGAACATTTTCATCTCTTTTCACTTTATCTTTGAAATAAGATGTGTATTCTTTATAATCTATCATTCTCGTATGCATTTCATATAATTCATCATCAGTTAACTTTAATGTCACATCTAAAATGACACCAAATAGCCCGTAACCACCTATGACATATGGAAATAGCTCTGCATTTTCTTCTCTACTTACATTACGTACCGTACCATCTGCCATTAACAATCTGAATGACTCTACTGTATCAATCAATGCTTCATGACGAATATCACGCCCATGTACATTCACACTTAATGAACCACCAACAGTAAAAATATTTTGAGATTGCATTACTTGAACCGCAAGACCATATGGATTGATTTTCTTTTGAATGTCATTCCATGTGACACCGCTTTGCACCCTAATCCTCTTCTCCTCCGGATCAAATTCTAATATTTTATTATACCCCTTCATATCAAGCATCGTGCCGTTCGGATAATGCGTCTGTCCTCCTTGGCTATGTTGCATACCTGCAATGGAAATTTTCTCTCCGGAAGTATTTGCATCTTTCACTACCTGTTTTAATGAACGTTCATCCTCAGCATTTTCAACACGTTTAATTTTCGTCGGAAGCAACTTTCCTACATCGCTCATAATAGGGTGCTTTAGTTGCTCTTTATATGTATTTACAGATGTTGCAAGCAACACTGTATAAGCCACAATGACCACCGCTATCTTTCTTTTTTTCAAATGACACTCTCCTCTTCTACAGTTTTCCCTCTTCATATTGTACCTATTTTCCTATGAAGAAAGTATACAAAAAAGAGGGCACCTTATTTTAGGTCCCCCCTCATCAAAACTATTACTTTGCTGCCGGCAATTGTATTGGGTCAAACTTTTCGTACGACGTATATTTTGCGTTCGTAATAATGTGTGCTTTATCCTTGCCGTTACTACTCATAATCATGTCTATCTTTGCTGATTCATATTTAAAATCTTTTGTAATGATATATTCTGCATCCACTTCTTCTATCTTCGCATTTTGTGCTTGTAACATTTTCTTCTGTGTTTCATCCATGCTAGTTAACATACTTTCTGTTTCTTGCCCTTTTAATGTAAATTTCAGTTTATATTTATCTCCGCTTTTCTCCATCTTCATTTTATCTAAAACTACTGCTGGTACTTCTAACTTATCTATAATATCTTGAGTCGCTTTCATTCCACCAGCGTTTAATTGCTCCTCTGGTACGGTTATAACTTCTCCTGTATTAGGGTTTTTTACCTCACCAGCAACTTTACCATCCACAGTATACACTACAACATCTGTACCGGAAATATTCATTTCAGAACGAGAATTCTTTGTCTTTGGCTCTAATTGCATCTTAGCCTTTAATATATCCATCTCTGTCCCCTCAGCTTTTACCCCTACACCATATGTCATCGTTACATGCTCTTCATTTTTAAAAGCTTCGTTCGTTTTCTTGAAAACATCCTTCGCTGCTAATTCTTTTTCTTTTTGAACTGATTCTTTTTTCGGTTCATCCATCTTTGCTGTTTTCTCATTACTACACCCTACCCCTAGACTGATTGCAAGTACTAAACTTGAAACAAAAATAATTTTTTTCATAATGTCGCCCCCTTTCCCAAAATAATATCACCTCTTTTCCTATGAAATCTATATAATTTTTAATCTATATTCGCTATATAGCGGCATGTTTAATGAAGGTTTTAAATATGATGTAAATAACAACAACTCATTTCAGGAGGTCATTATGAAGGCGATCATTTGCACACAGTATGGACCACCTAACGTTCTTCAGCTTCAAAATATAGAGAAACCTACACCTAAAAAGAACGAAGTATTAATTAAAATTCACGCAACAAGTGTATCGACTGGAGATTGCAGAATACGCGGTTTTAATAGTCCCCTCTTATTTTGGATTCCTATGCGGATCATATTAGGTTTCAGAAAACCGAGAAACCCTATACTCGGCGTAGAGTTATCCGGTGAAATCGAAGAAATAGGAACAGATGTAACTCAATTTAAAGAGGGAGATCCTATCTTTGCATTAACTGGCCTTCATGCTGGTGCTTATGCTGAATATACATGTGTACATGAAAGTGGATTAATAACATTAAAACCTACCAATGTGACGTATGAAGAAGCGGCAGTTATTCCTTTTGGTGGAACTTCAGCATTGCATTTCCTGAGAAAGGGCCGTATAAAAAAAGGGCAACAAGTGCTCATATATGGTGCCTCCGGATCAGTAGGAACAGCTGCTGTACAACTTGCTAAATATTTCGGTACGACCGTTACGGCTGTTTGTAGTAATTCAAATTTTGAACTCGTTCAATCTTTAGGAGCCGATAAAGTAATTGATTATACGAAAGAAGATTTTACTAAGCCGGGCGAGCGCTACGATATTATATTTGATGCAGTTGGGAAGTATAAAAAATCCCTTTGTACAAATACATTAACATCCAATGGAAAATATGTATCTGTTAATGGAATGATGGCCAAGGTAAGTAAAGAGGATATGATTCTATTAAAAAAACTAGTCGAAACGGAAAAACTAAAGCCCGTTATTGATAGAACTTACCGATTAGAAGAAATTGCTGAAGCTCATATGCATGTGGAAAAGGGACATAAAAAAGGGAATGTTTCCATTACCTTAAAATAAAATATATTCAGAAAATAATATTGACAATTCTATTTGTAAGATTTACTATTAGTACCATATTAAAAACCTACATACACATACTCTTATCAAGAGTGGCGGAGGGACTGGCCCGATGATGCCCGGCAACCGAGCTTATGACGTATAAGCTAAGGTGCTAATTCCTGCAAAACGAGTTTTCGTTTTGGAAGATAAGAGAGGAACCTATTTTGTCTATTCGGCACCTCTCTTATTTTTGAGAGGTGCTTTTTATTTTGGAACGTATATGAAGGGGGAACTATAGATGAAAAAAGTATTATTGAGCATTGTAAGTGGAGCGGTATTATTGTTAGGTGCATGTGGTGCTAATTCTGATAAAGAGGTAAAAGCATTAGATGAGAAAAAGATTACTGTCGGTGTAACGGGTGGACCGCATGAACAAATTTTTGAAAAGGTAAAAGAAGTGGCAGCGAAAGACGGTCTCGAAATTGATGTAAAAGTATTTAATGATTATGTAGCACCGAACGTATCTTTAGATGAAAAAAGCCTCGATGTAAATAGCTATCAAACGAAATCTTATTTAGACGTATTTAAAGCTGAACGCAATATGAAATTAACTGAAGTATTTTCAACAGTAACATTCCCTATGGGCGTATATTCTAAAGACATAAAAGATGTAAAAGACTTAAAAGAGGGCGACGCAATCGCTGTACCAAATGATCCAACGAATGAACTTCGAGCTTTAAAACTATTTGAAAAAGCAGGCGTTTTAAAAGTGGATCCAAAGGCTACAGAAAAAGCGACTGCGAAAGATGTAATTGAAAACCCAAAGAAATTAAAAATTGTTGAATTAGAGGCATCTCAATTACCGACACAACTAAGTGAAGTGAAAGCAGCTGCAATTAATACAAACTTTGCATTAGGTGCAAAATTAAGCCCTGCGAAAGATTCTATTTTCCGTGAAGGAAAAGATTCACCATATGTAAACTGGGTCGTTGTTCGTACTGAAAATAAAGATGATGCTGTTGTAAATAAATTAAAGAAAGCTTATCAATCTAAAGAAGTAAAAGAATTTATCGAGAAAAAATTTGATGGTTCAGTTTTACCATCTTGGTAGGAGCTGACGATAATGATTGAATTAAAAAATGTATCCAAAGTATTTACAACAAAAAAAGGGAATGTAGAAGCTCTTAAACCTACTTCCCTTCAAGTAAAAAAGGGCGAAGTATTTGGAATCATTGGATATAGTGGCGCTGGTAAAAGTACATTAATTCGATGTGTAAATTTATTAGAAAAACCAACGACAGGAAATATCATTCTAAACGGCCAAGACTTAACAACTTTATCAGCAAAAGAACTAGCAAAATCGAGACAAAAAATCGGAATGATTTTTCAAGGATTCAACTTACTTAAAACTGTGACAGTTTATGAAAATATCGCATTACCGTTACGTCTATCTGGTCTTCCCAAAAATGAAATTGAAAAAAGGGTAGAAAAGTATTTACGTATTGTCGATCTTTTTAACCGAAAAGATGCATATCCGAGCGAACTTTCTGGCGGCCAGAAGCAACGTGTTGCCATTGCACGTGCACTATCACATGAACCGGAAGTGTTATTAAGCGACGAAGCAACGAGTGCTTTGGATCCAGAAACAACTGAATCTATTCTCGACCTATTATTAAAGATTAATGAAGAAATCGGGATCACAATTTTATTAATTACACATGAAATGAATGTTATCCAGCGTATATGTGACCGAGTTGCTGTTATGGAACATGGAGCAGTAGTTGAAAGCGGGACTGTGAAGGATATCTTCACAAACCCACAGCATACAACAACGAAAAAATTTGTAAACAGCGCCTTTGCAGCTAAAATTCCAGGAGAGGTACAAAAAGAACTACAAACTACCGGTGAAATTGTAACTCTCTCCTTTATAGGGAATGCTTCAGGAGAGCCAGCATTAGCTGTTGCTACAAAACGTTTCCAAGTGTATCCGAATATTTTATCCGGTAATATTACACAGCTAAAACATGAAGCATATGGGAAACTGATTATTCATATGCAAGGTGAAAAAACTGAAATAGACCGTGCTTTATCATTTTTACAAGAGCAAGGGATCATCGTAGAAGGAGGTAGAACAGATTATGGGAAACAAGTCCTTTTTGGATGAATGGGGTAAAGTCATATGGGAAGCAACCATTCAAACATTTCAAATGACATCTATTTCACTATTCATCTCTATCCTTATTGCACTACCACTTGGCGTCACGCTTGTTTTAACGAGACCTGGTGGACAACACGAAAATAAAATCATTTATCCAATTCTTAATACAATTATTAACGTTATTCGCTCTCTTCCATTTATCATTCTACTATTCTTTATTTTACCTTTTACAAAGTTTCTAATGGGAACATCCATTGGTGTGCAAGGTGTCATCGTACCGCTTGTCGTCTTCACTGCTCCCTATATCGCAAGATTGATGGAGACAGCATTATTAGAAGTCGATCGTGGCGTTATTGAAGCTTACCAAGCAATGGGCGTTTCTACTATAAAAATCATTTGGCACGTTATGGTGAAAGAAGCTCGTCCCTCCCTTGTACTTGGGTTAACAATCGCAACAATCGGCTTAATTGGCGCAACAGCAATGGCTGGACTTGTAGGTGCTGGCGGTCTTGGTGATTTAGCATATCGATTTGGCCATTTACGCTACGAACCGGAAGTAATGTATGCAACAGTCTTTATTTTAATTATCCTCGTTCAAGGGTTGCAGTCTTTAGGAAATGGTGTTGCACGAAGATTGAAGAAAGATTAAAAAAGAAGGTATCTCACTAGGGTGAGATACCTTCTTTTTACCTTTTAAATCCACCTTCAGAATGAATAACTTGTCCAGTAATCCATTCTGCTTCTTCACTTACTAAAAACTTAATGAGTCTTGCCGCGTCCCTCGGCTCACCAATTCTACCAAAAGGAAACATCGGCTTTAATCCTTGCTTTATCTCTTCAGTCATCCAGCCTGTACTAGTTGGACCTGGATTAATTGCATTCACTGTTATACCTAGGTGGGCGACTTCAGCTGACAACGAACTCGTAAGGGCATCAATAGCTCCCTTCGTTGTTGCATACGCTAGCTCTCCAACCATAGGCCCTTGAAATTGTCCCGACGTCATATTCACAATTCTACCACCAGATTTCTTATCAAATCCTCGGGCAAATTGACTACTTAACAATGTAGTTGCACGAACATTTACTATGTAGTGCTTATCTAATTCTTCAGCAGTCAAATTAGAGAAATCATTATTTGTAGAATACGCTGCATTATTAATTAATATATGAGGGTAGCCTAGTTGTTCAGTAACTTTATTTATAAGCTCTTTCGGTGCATCATTCTGAGTTAAATCTAACTCCATACTCGATACTTTCACACCGTTTTTTAGTAACTCTTCTTTTAATTGTGTTTGTTCACTTTGATCAACGCCCCAAGGCATTTCTTTATCGTACGCTGTCCAATACGTAAAAAATATATCGTATCCTGCTTCAGCTAACTCTTTACAAATTGCTGCGCCTATACCATCTAGACGACTTACACCTGTAACAACTGCTATTTTATTTTTTAATTGATTCATCATATACTCCTCCAATTTAAAGGACGCATACTTTATATAAGAGATATGAATTTCCCTACACATTATCCTTACAAAAGGGATGTACAAACCGAATATGCAGTCCTTGAATGATTTACAGATAACTAAATAAACCCTCACTTATGAGAGAAAAATTTATCTATCTAGTTTCTAATCATTACAAGCTCATCCACATATTAAGTCCTTGTCCCCTTTCCATATATCTCTATTTCTATCATACCAATATGATGTAATATTTCAAATGATAAAAAAATAAAAATCGATATTCCATGGCGATCTTCCACTAATTTTAATATATTACAATAACTAAATAATTAAAATAATTAGAAAAACACTGGTAAATACTGGCTACATTTTTTATAATAAAATGTGGGGCTAATGTGAGAGTTGTAAACGGTCTGATTATACAGACTCAACTAGTTTTAAACAAATAGGGGGAAGAAACATGTCAAAAAAATTACTTTCTTTATTTTCTACAGTAATCGTAGCAGCGTTTGTAATAACTGGCTGTGGTCAAAGCGATACGACAAATAAAGAACAAAAAGAAAATACAACAAAAGAAAGCAAAACAGAAAAAACGGATACAACGAAAGAAAATAAACCTGAAGAAAAAAAATCCGAAGATAAAAAGCCTGAAAATACAGCTACTAGCTCAAGCGATTACTCTAAGCTGATTTCCTATATGGAAAAAGAAACAGGTGGTAAAACAAAAGTTCTTTTTGAAAATAAGGAACCACAAGTGTATAAAGCTGAAGATGTTTCAGTATCAATGAACGGTTACACATTAGTTGAATTAAATGGATTCCATACAAACTTCGACATTCCGTTTAATCGTCAAACAGAGGGCGGAGTTATTCTTGTGAACTACAGCGTAAAAAATAGTTCAGCTAAAGATATTTATTATATGCCAGCATTGGACATGTCATTTACTGGTGCGCAGAAAACGTATAGTAACTATAAAGATTTAATTCCAAAAGAAGATCAGCTACCAACTAAGCTTGCTCCAACGAATGATTACTTAGTAAAAGCAGGGGAAACTATTTCTGGTTATATCGCGTATCCATTCGGAAAAGATGATCTAGCGAAAATCTCAAGTCTCTCAACAGTCTCAGTCACAGTCCCAACTGCACAAGCTAATAAAGGAAAATTTGATGCTCCAATCGGAAGTCCTGGAAGCTTTTCATTAAGTTTAAACAAACAAGGTGCTGAAAAGGTTGCAACAGATAACACTTTCTACCAAGATAAAGCTACAGCTAATAACATGGGCGATAAAAAAATGTTAAAAGAGAAATCAAGTATTAATAACAGCCAAGAATTAGGCGCTGTTAATGTTACATTAGACGGATACCAATTCACTCAATTCACACCAAATTCCGTCGAAGCTCCACGCTTTGCAAATTTTAAAAACGGTCTTGTTCTGTTAACAGTAAAATTCAAGCTTGATAACAAAGATGCTCAAGACGTTTCACTATCTCCTATAAGCTCTACATTAAGAGTGAATGATGGTACACAATATACGATTAATGAAGGTATGCTATTAAATTATGACTATAATGCTTCAGTCAAAACAGGAACATCTGGAGAGTTACTACAAGTATATATTTTAGATCAAGAGCAGTATGAAAAGATTTGGAAAGACAAAAGCTTTGAGATTGAGTTAGGACCTATGAGAAATAAAGAAGCTAAAGATATTTCACAAGGTAAAAAAGTTAAATTTACATTACCTAAATAAATTACTAAGTATATATTAGAAAAGGCATATAACATATGATTGTTATATGCCTTTTCTATTTGTATAAAGAACAAAATTTTAATTTAAGTGTATACATTTATCATTACCTATCCGTTGTATAAGTGTAGGGAGGAAAAGTGATGGGAAAAGAAAATATATTGACCTCCTATCTTATCAATTTAGGGGAGGAAGTGTTCAAACTACTATTAGCGAAAGGGGCTATAAAAGAAGATGCAGAAGACATCATCCAAAATACCTTCTATAAAGTATACACATTGCTAGATAATCTAACCGAGAGTAACATACGTCCATGGTTTTTCAGAGTCGCATTAAACGAATACATTGACTTGAAAAGGAAAAAAGAGCAACAAAACATTTATTTAACTGAAGAGATTTATTCAAAATTACAATATACAGACCGAGAATTAGACGCTGTTTTAAATAAAGATGAGATTTTCTATCTATTAAAAGATATAAAACTAGAATATAAAGAAGCTTTCTTTTTAAAGTACTACTACAACTTTTCATATGAGGAAATCGCCCTAATACTAGATATTCAAGTAAACAGCGTCAAACAAAAGTTACATCGTGCACGTAAAGCAGTTCACTCAAAAATAGGAGGAAAATCTTAATGGATACTTCTTTAAAAGATGCATTAAAAAAAGCTAAAAGGAAACATTTATTTAAAAGTATCATTACCTCTATGATCGTTGTAATCATACTTATCCCTATACTTTATAAAGTTGGCAATTACTTCGCAGCAAAAAGCTCTACGAAGCTTCACGAACGACTCTTTTTACATAACGCAATTGCAGAACCGAATGTACAAATTAACTCTCAAGTAACGAGTAATTCATCCATGTTTGGCGGCAATATTATATCAAATCGTTCTAAAAATATTAATGGTTACGTAGTCCCGTGGAATACATTAACAAGCTCCTATGGTTGGATCCGTATCAATATCGATTCCAATGAATTAACGCCTGGTTTTTATTGGTCCAATAAAGAGTTCTATGAGTACGATAAACAAACAAAGAAAAAATTTGCAACATTTTATAATCCCGCTATTAAGGAATATTTTGATGGTGTCCAAAATGAATTAGGGGAAGTTTCACAAATGAACAACTATGTTGCCGAAGTTGCTATCTCTTTCAACCAGCCCTACACACTACAAGAAATTAAAGAGAAGATTCCAGACAACTTAAACATTGTATGGTTATACATGACCTCACCAATTGGAGATGAAAGTAAAGGACCCGCTGGTATGCCAATTTACGGATTTAATCCAGACAAGTCCCCTGAAGAAGCGTACAAAGAGTTCGTTGATTCACTTAACCAATACGATGACGATGGACATGACGAAGATATCCAGAAGTTTTTAAAATCAAACAAGGACAAACCATTCGATCAAGTGAAAATCTTAGGGGTTATGCTAACAGGAAAAACAGAAAACTTTAAGGCATTAGAAAACCAAGACTTTATTCGCGGTGCTTCTGTAGGGGTTACTGCACAAGTTGTTCCTTATATAAAACCGGAGAAATAATAAGGAAAAGACAAGATAAACTAATAATAGCTAGTTAAAAGAACATACATGAATCTGTTTACTATGGGAGCTACATATTTTAGTGAAGAGCTCCCTTCATGAATTGTTCACCCTCCAAACAATTCATTTACAAATACTTTATGTACAAATGAAAAATCATAATTTTTGTTCACACTTTATCCATTGTGAATCTTTTCACAATGGATATATAATAAACATGTAAATAAAATATTGGAGGGATTTCAATGGTTATCAATTTTTTAAGAACTGATAAACGTGCTGCTTTCATATTATTATTTTTAAGATTTTACATAGGATATGCATGGCTCACTGCTGGGATAGGTAAAGTTTTCGGACAATCTTTTGATGCAAGTGGTTTTCTAAAGGGCGCTATTGCTCAGGCATCAGGTGATCACCCTGCCGTACAAAGTTGGTGGGCAGATTTCCTTCAACACTTTGTTCTTCCAAACGCAGACCTATTTAGCTTTTTAGTTCAATGGGGAGAAATTTTAGTAGGTCTAGGTTTAATTTTAGGTGGATTAACAAAAACTGCTGCATTCTTTGGAATTATAATGAATCTTTCATTTTTACTAAGTGGAACTGTTAGTGTAAACCCAAATCTGCTTATTTTAACTATGTTCATTTTAGTTGCAGGTCATAACGCTGGACGTATTGGATTAGATGGCTATGTTTTTCCTAAACTTTTCCGTAAAAACAACCATGAAACATATAAGTTAAGTAAAACTGCGTAGTAACCGTTTACTTTTAAAATATAAATAAAAAAAAGAGCCTAAGTATAGGCTCTTTTCTACTTACTCCAAATTTAAACTCTTAACGAACCACGAAATCCTCTAGCAGCATAGTAGGAATCTGCTCCATTGTGGTACACAAAAACGTGTCCAAATCGATAATCGCAAAATAGAGCACCACCGAGTTCTCGAATATCTGAAGGCGTTTGTACCCAGCTTGATGATTTCATATCGAAATCCCCAAGCTGTTGCAACTCTCGATATTGTTCTTCCGTTAATAATTCAATGCCCATAGCAGTTGCCACATCAATAACGTTATTTTCTGGTTTATGTTTTTTTCTTGACTCTAACGCTTCAAGATCATAGCAAAGGCTTCTGCGCCCTTTAGGACTCTCCTTTGAACAATCACAGAAAGTATACTCGTCCTTCTCTTCATCATAAGCAACAATATCCGGCTCACCGCCAGTTACTTCCATTTCATAAATTGACCATAATTTTTCAGTATTAGTAGCCAGCTTCACTTCAACTTTATCCCATTCAAGACCTTCATGGCGGTTCATGTTTTTCTCAAAACGAGCTTGTAATACTTTTAATAGTTCTTCACGTTGTTCTACAGATAACTCATTTTTATTCTCTGTCATATTAGTCCTCCGAATTCCGTTCCCTATAATCATTTAAATCTTCTCAATAATGGTTTGCATACAGTTTACAACAATCTGATACAATTGCACAACGAAAAATCCCTGTGCGGATATCCATTATATAGTACGAAAATCTTTCATGCTTTCTCCAAGAATATAGTGTGAAAACCACATCAAGTTCTGCTTCATAATAGCCACATTCATTCCTGGCTGATTCGAACTATATGCCATTCCTTTAAATATAATTAACTCCGTATCAACTTCCATATCTCTTAACCCTTCATATAGCTCATATGCATTTGTAATTGGAATTCTTACATCCTTTTCCCCATGTTGAATTAAGGTAGGCGTACAGGCTGATTTAATATATGTCATTGGTGATGTTTTCTTATATACCTCTGGATCATTCCATGGAGTATTTCCTAAATACATGCTAATAAAGTAAGGGATATCTGTATTTACATAATGGGTACTCCAGTTCGTAATGCCGCCCCCAACTGAAATAGCTTTAAATCTACTGCTACATGTAGAACAGAAAGCTGATATATATCCTCCGTTACTCCATCCCATAACCCCTACTCTCTCTTTATCTACAATCCCTTTTTCAACTAGTGCATCCACTCCAGATATAACATCATCATAATCAGCAAGTCCTTGTTTTCTATAGTTTGCTTTTAAAAATTCATTACCATAACCAGAACTTCCTCTATAGTTTGGCTCTAAAACGATAAAGCCTTTTTCGATAAACTGTTCAATCGGATATTTCTCATTAAAACAGTCTGAAAATATCGGAAAGGACGCCCAATTCGGACCACCATGGATTACTACTAATAAGGGATATTTTTTATTTGCGTCAAACTCTACTGGGGTTGATAAAACTCCTTCTATTTCCAGTCCATCACTACTTTTCCATGAGATGATTTCTCTGTTACTTTTAAGCCTTCCTTCGAAAAAGCTATTTTCATTTGTTACTTTTTTATCATCCAAATAGATTTCAAAGGTTTCATTTGTTATAGCCTTATTATAGGTTATATGATTGCCATCCCTTGTTATAGAGGCATCCATTATAAAGCCATCTACTTTTTCGCTTAACATTTCCACAGTGCCATCCTCACATAGCAATCCAATACGATAATTCGTTTTATCCTGCCATCTAATTAAAATCCCTTTAGCTGTCCACTGTAATGGCATAACCGTACTATCAAAATTTGTAAAAGATTGAATTACCTCTCCAGTATTCATATCATATATCTCTAATGTATTATCTTGTATATGATTTCTATAGTAATCCTTCTCTCTTATGCTTGCTGCGTAACATATTTTATCTTCCTCAGGAGAAAAGCAGACGCTCGCTCCTAACAACTTATCTATATTCATCTTTTGTAGTTCCCCAGCTCTAACATCTAATATATATATATCACCATTCATATAATCGTTTAAGCTTGGTGTAGCCATACATACAACCTTTTTCCCATCATTTGAAATATCAAAGTTATGTATATAAAAATCCTTACCATTCGTTAGTTGATAAATACCGCTAACTTTCCGTTCCTGTTTATCATTTTGTATCACTTTTTCTATTTCAACGTAGTATAAACAATTATTCCGATGTTCCTTACCTACATGGTGAAAATCTCCATATAGTCCCTTACGTTTCTTTATTTCCTCACATTCTTTTGACTGTGCAATATAATAAAAACCTTTACCAGTAGGCTCCCATTTGAATGTATTAACTCCTTCCTTCTCATCCGTAATTTGAATCTCACTACCACCTTCTATTGATTTAATAAAGATCTGATTTGTATTAGCCCCCTCACCGCTTGGGCTAAGGTATGCAATGCTCTTGGAATCTGGAGACCATAATGGATGTATACTATCTATATCCCCATTTGTTAGTGGGTAACTCTGCCCTTTATCTGCTTCATATATCCATACATGATTTCTATACGTATTGTCTTCCCAGTTAGCGCTCTTCTTAACAAATGCTACGTTTTCGCCATCATCACTTATGTTTGCACTTGATAAGACCGGTAATGAAATAATCTCTTCTATACTTAAATATGTTTTTGCTTTCACTTTCATATAATAAGCCCCCTTGTAATGTCCATGAATCTATTGTCTCTTCTTGTCGTAATAAAGGAAATTGTTCACGAATACTTAAAATGATAACGGAAAATTCAGATAAACAAAAGTGAATCTGATAAAGTTAAAATTTAATCTATAGGGTTCTATCCACTTACCAATTTTAGATGTTCTTTTTCAGCACAAAAATACCCCTTTAGATAAAATATCTAAAGGGGTACAAATTCGTAAATTTATTTTAAAGCTATATTTATTAACCTACCAATCTCCTACTCAACAGTAACAGACTTAGCTAAGTTACGTGGCTTATCAACGTCACACTCGCGGTGAAGTGCTGCATAGTATGAAATAAGTTGGAATGGAATAACTGCTACTAGCGGTGCTAATGCTTCGTGTACAGCTGGTAATACGAAGCTGTCACCTTCCATTTCTAAGCCTTTCATTGAGATGATACATGGGTTTGCTCCGCGTGCTACTACTTCTTTCACGTTACCACGAATTCCAAGGTTTACGTGCTCTTGTGTAGCAAGTGCGATAACTGGTGTACCATTTTCAATTAAGGCGATTGTACCGTGTTTTAATTCTCCTCCAGCAAATCCTTCTGCTTGGATGTAAGAGATTTCTTTTAGCTTTAACGCACCTTCTAATCCTACGTAGAAATCTACGCTACGTCCGATGAAGAAACAGTTACGAGTTGTTGCTAAAAATTGTTTTGCTAATGCGTCCATTTCTTCTTTTTGATCACAAAGTTCTATCATCGCATTTGCTACAAGTCCTAATTCGTGTGTTAAATCAAAATCAAGAACTTCGCCTTTCGCTTTAGCAATGTCCGCAGCTAAAATTGAAAGTACCGCAAGCTGTGCTGTGTAAGCTTTCGTTGATGCAACTGCGATTTCTGGTCCCGCGTATAACGGAAGTGTATAATCAGCTTCACGAGAAAGTGTAGAACCAGGTACGTTTGTAATCGTTAATGCTTTATGACCCATTTCATTCGTTTGTACAAGTACTGCACGGCTATCAGCTGTTTCACCACTTTGTGAAATGTAAATGAAGAATGGTCTCTCTGTTAATAATGGCATATTATAAGAGAATTCACTTGCTACATGCACTTCAACTGGCATTTTTGCAAACTTCTCGATAAATTGTTTTCCAACAAGACCTGCATGATAACTTGTTCCACATGCAATGATGTAAATACGATCGCTATCTAAAATCGCATTGCGGATGTCTGCATTCAGTTCAATCTCGCCATTTTCATCTTGATACTTTTGAATTATATTACGGATTACAAGTGGTTGCTCATCGATTTCTTTAAGCATGAAATGAGGGTATGTTCCTTTTTCAATATCACTTGCGTCTAATTCCGCTGTAAACGGTGCACGTTCAATCGTTTCACCTTGTAAGTTTTTAATTGTAATACTTTCTTTCGTTACGATTACGATTTCTTTATCCATTAACTCAATAAATTGATCTGTAACTTGTAACATCGCCATAGCGTCGCTCGCCACAACATTAAAGTTGTCACCAACACCTACTAATAGCGGGCTTTTGTTTTTAGCAACATAAATCATGTTTGGATTTTCAGCATCAAGTAATCCGATTGCATAAGAGCCATGTAAAAGAGATAGCGTATTACGGAACGCTTCTTCTACACTTAGTCCTGTGCTCACTTGTTGTTCCATAAGCTGTACGATAATCTCTGTATCAGTTTCACTTAAGAACGTTACATCTTGTAAATATTCTTTTTTCACTAATTCATAGTTTTCAATTACACCGTTATGAACTAGTGTAAAGCGTTTTGATGTACTTTGATGCGGATGCGCGTTTACTTTGCTTGGAACACCATGTGTAGCCCAGCGTGTGTGACCGATCCCCACGCTTGCTGCTACGTTCTCATCTACGATTTCGCGAAGTTTTGCAATACGACCTTTTTCTTTGTATACAACAACACCGTTACCTGTTTGTACTGCAATACCTGCTGAATCATATCCACGATATTCTAGCTTTTCTAAACCTTTTAATAAAATTTCCTTTGCATCTTGCTCTCCAATAAATCCTACGATTCCACACATGTTTAGTCGCCGTTACAAATGCTTACATTGCTCTGCGAACATGTAACGACATAGTCCGATACCATTTTTATTTATACTAAAAAACGGATTACATATTGCTAGCCCTGTAAGCTTGTAACGGCTTTCACCTTCCTCTCGATTGGGTTTAAGTCCGTATATACTTATACAGCTAGTTTTCATCCGTTCCTTTTCTCTCATCACACTTTCACCTTTGTCCACTAAGTCACCTTAATGATTTAAGTAAAAGCTTGCGGTTGTGATGAACAACCGGGAGTCATCCGCCGAAATCTCGATAAACTCCACCTCGTCAACTACACTACTTGTAGTTCTGGCGCTTCTATAATTTACAATATTTCCTTTGAGAAAAAGAACAAGACCATCTTATAACAAACATGGATAAACCGTCAATGAAATTTTTTTCATCGTCTATAAAACATATGAAAAAGGAGCACTTTTTGTGCTCCTTTTCAATAAATTTATCGAATTATTCAGCGCCAACTTCAGCTTTCACAACTTCTACAATGCGATGTACATATGCGTTACACACTTCTTGTGTTGTTGCTTCTGCCATTACACGAATAAGTGGCTCTGTTCCAGATGGACGAACAAGAATGCGGCCATCACCGTTCATTTCTTCCTCTACAACACGAATAATTTCTTTAATTTTTTCATTTTCTAATGCTAGTTTTTTATCTGTTACACGAACGTTTACTAGTAATTGTGGGAATTTTGTCATCTCACCTGCAAGCTCAGATAATGGTTTTTTCGTCATTTTCATGATGTTTACCAGTTGAAGTGCACTTAACATTCCATCACCAGTTGTAATGTAATCAAGTAAGATAATATGACCCGATTGTTCTCCACCTAAGTTGTAACCACCACGCTTCATCTCTTCCATTACGTAACGGTCACCAACTGCTGTTTTATCACTTGTGATATTGTTAGCTTCAAGTGCTTTGTAGAAACCTAAGTTACTCATAACAGTTGAAACGACTGTATTATGCTTTAGTTGACCAGTTTCTTTCATGTACTTCGCACAAATAAACATAATTTGATCGCCATCAACGATGTTTCCTTTTTCATCTACAGCGATTAAACGGTCACCATCACCATCAAAGGCAAGACCGATATCAGCGCCTTTATCTTTTACTAATTTAGCTAATACTTCTGGATGCGTAGAACCTACTCCATCGTTAATGTTCATGCCGTTTGGTGAAGTTCCCATTGTTGAAATATCAGCCTCTAAATCCGCGAATAAGTATGGAGCTAAAGAAGACGTAGCACCATGCGCACAATCTAAAGCGATATGTAAACCAGAGAAATCTTCCTCTACAGTTTGTTTAATATATTGTAAATATTTTTGTCCGCCTTCAAAATAATCACTCACTTGTCCAAGGTTCGTACCTGTTGGACGTGGTAGTTCATCAACTTCTTTGTCTAATAAAGCTTCGATTTCTGCTTCTTGCTCATCTGTTAATTTAAAACCGTCTGAACCGAAGAATTTGATTCCGTTATCCTGTACTGGATTATGAGATGCAGAAATCATAACACCTGCTTGTGCATCTAACGCTTTTGTTAAATAAGCAACACCTGGTGTAGAAATAACGCCAAGGCGCATTACTTCTGCTCCAGTTGATAATAGACCTGCTACTAAAGCTCCTTCTAACATATGTCCTGATATACGTGTATCACGGCCGATAATTACTTTTGGACGATCTGTATCTTTTGTTAATACATAACCACCAAAACGTCCAATTTTGAACGCTAATTCAGGTGTTAACTCCTGGTTCGCAACCCCGCGTACTCCATCTGTACCAAAATATTTACCCATTATGATTCGCTCCTTTTTCTGGCTCTTTTTGATTATCTACTGTTGGCTCTTGACTAGTTTCTTTTGTTGGCTCTTGACTAGTTTCTTTTTCTTTATCTTTATTTTGTTCCTGTTCCGTGTCAGGCTTAGGTTCAGGTTCAGGATTTTTTGGTTTTTCAGTTTGATTATCTTGGTTATTATTTGAATCTGGTTTTTCACCGTTACCCTGTACTTCTTTGTCTGGATTTTCTTTCTTCACAATTGTGACTTTAGCACTTTTTTGCTTTGGCTCTATTGAAATATTACCAGGACCGCTCACTTGAATAGAAACATCCTTCGTCCCCGGAGATACATTTTGCAGATTAATGGCTGCTGTTATTTGAGCAGCTGTTATTTTATCTACTATACTTGTTTCTCCTGAAATATCAACGCTTATCTTCCCATCTTGCGGCGAAAGTAGCTGGGCCGTAACATCTTTAGAAAGTCCATTTTTTTGAATTGATATACCATCAATCGTTCTTGTTTTCGTTTGTTTTGTTTTTTGCACTCCTACCGAAACCTTCACTTGATTCGGTTTTGCACTTGTTACACCCTTTGGCAATAAAACAGAGGTATCGAATGTTGTAGACTCTGTCAATTGACTAAGATCTACTTCGACCCCCTCTATCGATTGTATATTATCCAAGATATCTTTTGGACCTGCTATCGTTACTTCTCTCGGCTCAATGCTAATATTTGTAACGGCCAATCCTTCTGGTAAACTCCCCTTTTTCGTATACGTTACAGGAACAGTTTTTTCAGTATTATTGGCCGTAGCTTGCGTCGCCACATTCAATGTTACACTAATTTTAGATGGACTCGTTCTTACATTTAAACGTTTTCCTTCTCTATTGTATAATGTAACTTCAGCTGTTTTTGTAACAGTTTTATTAACACCTTTTAAATCAATATACGCCTTAGCAGATGAAATACTTTCAATTTCTTCTTTCGTCCCAACTACCTCAACAGTATCAGGTTTAATGTTTGATTTTTCGAGAGTAGAACCCGCTGGCATTTGATCCTCATTTGATAATTTTAAGTCTACATGGACGTATTTTCTCGCTTTTTCATGTAGAGTAATTTTAATTGTTGATGGCTGAACTGTTCCTTTCACATCATCTGGAAGCCCGTTCGTTTTCAAAGAAACTTCATAAGTTCCTTTTTCGCTATCTCTCAAATCAACTGGTATATCAAATTGTTTTTTTGCTTTTGCTGTAGCAACTGCTGCTTTTGGGCCCTCTAACTTCACCTTAACGCCCTCTGACGGAATACCACTTACAATATATTTCTCTTCATCATACTTAAGGTTAATGGCATAATTAGTTAAGGTTTCTTTCGCATCATTTGCGAAAGGCATTATCCCCGATGTCGTATTTTTTTCAGTTAAAGTCGCTGACATAAAAAGCATACACGCCAATAGTAATGAGATCCCTTTTAGAAACCAATGATTCTCCATTAACTTATCCATGACGCTTTCTCCTCCAATTCCATAAAGACGAAGAAGTCGTTTTTTCGTTCACACTAAATTCAGCTAACAACATATCTTTCAGTTGTTCTGTCTTCAAATCACGATGCAACTTACCATTTTTCGTTAAAGAAATTTGGCCAGTTTCTTCCGACACAACTACTGTAATACTATCAGTAACTTCACTAACTCCCATTGCAGCGCGATGCCTAGTTCCTAGTTCCTTAGAGATAAAAGGACTTTCCGATAACGGAAGATAACACGCTGCTGCTTTAATGGTACTTCCTTGCATAATTACTGCTCCATCGTGAAGAGGTGTATTAGGAATGAAAATATTAATGAGTAATTCCGATGATACGTTTGCATTTAGCGGAATACCCGTTTCCACATAATCACCCATACCAGTCTCTTTTGACAAAGTAATTAATGCACCAATTCTACGTTTTCCCATATATTCCGTCGCTTTCGCTATCGCTGTTGCAACGATTTCAGGCTCATCGTCCTCCTGAGTTCCAGTACGCGAAAATAAACTCCCGCGTCCTAGCTGCTCAAGTGCTCTTCGCAATTCTGGCTGGAAAATAATAATAACGGCTAAAAATCCCCACGTTAATACTTGCTCAGTTAGCCAATAAAGCGTATGTAATTCAAGGAAAATACTGATCATCCGAACGACAATAATAACTGTAATCCCTTTTAAAAGTTGAACAGCTTTCGTCCCTCGGATTATGAGAATTAGCTTATATATAATAAACCATACAACGGCAATATCTAATACCGTACTAAGATATTTCAAAATGGTCGTATCTTCAAAAGGCATGCTAACCCTTCCTCCTACTTACGAGCAATTCTATCCATATATTGAAATATTGTTTTATGCTCTATCTGTATGTATTTCCAACAACTAGTTAATTATACCATACATGAAACAAACGACAATTACAAACAACCCTCCTTTAGTCTAAATTGGTAAGATGTCAAACATTATTATCGTACAGTATAATATAAATCATTATTATACGCTTATTTTCAAATAAAAAAAGCAACTTCTCAGTTGCTTTTCTTACATTTATTTTAGTTTTTCACCGAATAAAGAACCCATTAAAGCAACTGCTGTTGTTGCCGTTCTGTTTCGCTCATCTAAAATTGTATTTACTTCAACAAACTCAGCAGATGTAACAATATCAGCTTCCGCTAACATTTCCATTGCTAAATGGCTTTCACGATAAGATAGGCCACCAATTACAGGCGTGCCAACTCCTGGTGCATCATGAGGATCAAGACCATCTAAATCTAATGATAAATGTACACCATCAGTATGAGATAAATAAGCGATTGTTTCTTCCATAACGGCCGTCATACCCATACGATCAATCTCGTGCATCGAGAATACTTTAATACCTTCATTGCGAATAAAGTCTTTTTCTCCTTCATCTAATGCACGTGCACCGATAATGACAACATTCTCTTTTTTCACCTTTGGATATGCCCCGTATAAATCTACAAGCGTTTGATGTCCATACCCTAAACTTGCTGCAAGTGACATGCCATGAATATTTCCAGATGGTGAAGTTTCTTCTGTATTTAAGTCACCATGTGCATCGTACCAAATAACACCTAAATTTTTATAATGTTTCGCAACACCAGCTAATGTACCAATTGCGATACTATGGTCACCACCTAATACAAGTGGAAAACGTCCCTCTTCTATAATATGATCCACCTTACTTGCTAATTCGTTACATACAGTTGCAACTTGTGTAAGGTTTCTTAAGCTTGTATTTACATCTATTTCTTTTTCTCTCTCTATACATATATCTCCCATATCTTTAACGTTATATCCGATTTCTTCAATTCTTTCAATTACGCCTGCATAACGGATTGCACTCGGCCCCATATCTACCCCGCGACGCATCTGTCCTAAATCCATTGGAACTCCAATAACTGAGATTTCTTTTTTCATAGATAGTATCCCCCTTTTATGCCTTCACTAAATATTTTAAATCTTTTATATAGTCTGACTCAACTCGACATTTTTCTGTATGGATATACAAATTATTCACTTGTATTCGCCTTAAAAACCCAATTTCAAGACTATTCTATGTATAAAGTTAACTTAATGAAACAACTACCATCATTATTATTAAATAATAATAAAAAACACTCCTACATTTAGAAGTGTTTTTCTGATGCTATTTTCCATACTGTGGCAATATTCTTTGCTGTCATTTCGATATTCTCTTCCGCTACTTTATATGCCTCTTCTAATGTCATAGGACTCGCTGTAATACTAAATACTGCATCGATTCCTTTTTCATGAACAGCTGGATAATTCGGAGATACAGATCCTCCAATAGCAATGACAGGAATACGAAAATGCTTTGCACGCTCCGCAACACCTACAGGTGCCTTTCCATATGCTGTTTGTTCATCTATTCTCCCTTCGCCAGTTATAATTAAATCTGCTCCTTCTATATGCTTATCAAAATTTGTATAGTCTAATACAATTTCAATTCCTCTCCGCAAGTTTCCCTTTATCACTGCAATAACAGCTGCTCCCATTCCTCCTGCGGCTCCTGCGCCAGGTATTTTAGATACGTCGCAAGATAAGTATTGTTTAAGGATATTCGCATAATGCTTTAAATTCTCATCCAGCTCTTTCATCATCTCTGCATTCGCACCCTTTTGCCTCCCAAATACGAAAGATGCTCCTCTTATTCCAACTAACGGATTATCTACATCACATGCTGCTTCTATCTTTATATGCAGTAAGCGTGAATCCATGCATGAAAAATCAATAGCGACAATCGAATGTAACGTTCCTCCAGATGGCTCTATTACTTCCCCTTTTCCATTTATAAACCTGACCCCTAAAGCTGACAACATACCTGCTCCGCCATCATTTGTAGCACTTCCGCCAAGTCCTAAAATAATGTGCTCAGCTCCTTCGTCTAGCGCATGTAGTATAAGCTCTCCGGTTCCTTTAGTCGTTGTAATAAGTGGGTTTCGCTTTTTAACCGGAACATGTTGTAATCCTGATGCTGCTGCCATTTCAATAAACGCTGTCTTTTTATCTTTAGACATACCGTAAAAGGCTTGTACACGTTCTCTAAGCGGTCCTGTCACATGAAGAGGTATCATTCTTCCATCTGTAGCATCCACAAGTGAATCAACCGTTCCTTCACCTCCATCTCCAATTGGTATTTTTACGTACTCTGCTTTAGGAAAAATTGCTCCAAATCCTCTTTCAATAGCTTCACATACTTTTATAGCTTTTAAGCTTTCTTTATATGAATCAGATGCAATAACAACTTTCACAATTATCCCCCATCCTTTACTTTTACATTTTCTTCATTTTAAACGACAAGTATGAAAGTTGTCTTTTTAAATACAAAAAAAGCTTACATCATATGATGTAAGCTTTTTTATTTAGATGGAGCCTAGCGGGATCGAACCGCTGACCTCCTGCGTGCAAGGCAGGCGCTCTCCCAGCTGAGCTAAGGCCCCTTAGTAATAAAGCGGAAGACGGGATTCGAACCCGCGACCCCAACCTTGGCAAGGTTGTATTCTACCACTGAACTACTTCCGCGAAAATGGTGAGCCATGAAGGATTCGAACCTTCGACCCTCTGATTAAAAGTCAGATGCTCTACCAACTGAGCTAATGG
>NZ_JAEHBI010000179.1:0-864 GCF_016483705.1 Bacillus cereus group sp. N6 | reverse complement strand
ATGTCAACTAAGTTTTTTATTTCGTTTGCCGCGTTCTGCGTTATTGCATCGGCGACTTGTCCTATATTACACCTCTAAGATGAAATCGTCAACACCTTTTTATAAAGATATTCAATTTAATATTTTTATGCTCTTTTAGCTAGATATGCCTATACAAAGAGTCATTACTAGAAACCACCTTCTGCTTCTCTTTAATTTATTCTTCCAAAACATATTCGATTTCATTTGAACTCTAGACTTAATTCTTGTAGACATGTCCCTCCAACAAAACTAGCAACCTTATTTTAACAAATACTAGTATATAATTAGAGAGTTGTTGTACTAGCAATAAAACTCTATTAGAAGCAGGTGAAAATATGAAAGATATACGTATCCTTATAGCAGACGATGATAAAGAAATCCGAAATTTATTAAAAATATATTTAGAACGAGAATTATATATGGTAGATACTGCGGTTAATGGTGAAGAAGCCTTGCAATTATTTAATCAAAACAACTATAACCTCGTTATATTAGATCTTATGATGCCGAAAGTAGATGGTATCCAAGTATGTAGAAAACTTAGAGATAAAACTAACGTACCTATATTAATGCTAACCGCTAAAGATCACGAAATTGATAAAATTTTAGGTTTAAGCATTGGCGCTGATGATTACATTACGAAACCTTTCAGTATTCACGAAGTAGTTGCACGAGTAAAGGCTCTTATGCGGCGTTTTTTAGTTCTTGGAAGTAACACTACTGCACAAGAGAAAACAATTTTAGCTTTCAAAGGACTAACTATCGATTGTAACTACTCAGCTTTTTCAGACAAAAAAGCAGGCCAAATACATGTTTCCGATTTGAAAACATGAAAAAAAATAC
>NZ_JAEHBI010000178.1:0-877 GCF_016483705.1 Bacillus cereus group sp. N6 | reverse complement strand
CTTTCCCCATGTAGACACCTCATTTGGTTCATTTTTTATTATAGTAACCTGTGTCTACTTTTTAGTCTAACATCAAAACTAGTAAAATTAAAAAAGCTTCCGTGAGGAAGCTGAGTAGTTACGAAAATTGCAAATAAAAAAGTAGTGCAAACTTATGTCTGCACTACTACTCTTTTCTCAAATCTCTCATATTTGATATGTATAAAGCAATAACTAAAACAAGAATAGATCCCGAATATAACAACGTCTCCATCGGTTCCTCATGAGATACGATAATTAAACGAATTAACGCCGTAATTCCGATATAAATAAAATAACGTAACGGGAAATGATAATTCGACTTAAAATACTTAATAATCAATGCGATGAACTCGAAGTATAAGAAATAGACGATGATACTTTCAACCAATTTATACGATGTATATTCCTTTGTTGAAAATATGTATTGAATAAATGTGATGGTCTCGTTAATTAAAAAGATAGATAAGACAATGGATAATATAATTAACGCTATATTCAATATCCACTGCAAAACGCTAGCTATGTAATGATCGATATTAAACTTCATTTCACACTCCCCTTCACTTAAATACTTATTTATTATAGCAAAATTATGATTGAAACGTAGTTAAATCATAATGTTAATCCCTTCTTTTGATTACGACATTTTAAAAATGTGAGAATAACATTCACCTTATGCAAAAGAACTTTTTTATAAATACAACCTCATATTCTGAGCGCTCAAAGCGTCGCAAATGAAATATCCGCGGAATGGGCACTCGCAAAAAAAAGCTACTGCCTTGAACTGCACCCCAATTGTTAGACACAGTCTAACAATTGGAGGTGCAGTTTTTTGTATGACAAAATTTACGAAGGA
>NZ_JAEHBI010000177.1:0-915 GCF_016483705.1 Bacillus cereus group sp. N6 | reverse complement strand
ATTGTTGATCCAAATGAAGAAGTAAGAAAGATTTATAATCGTATTCTTCGTTCACTTGGCAATAAACAAGAAATGATAGATCAGTTAGATAAATTGGTGAAAGATGCGAATGATACCGCTAGTCATGCGAAGAAGGAGTCAGAAGCAGCAAAGGCACTTACTAAAAAGGTGCAACAAAACTTGAAAAACTATCAAACAGAAATCATCAAAGCTAAGAATGCTCCAACAACGGGATTAGAAACGAATAAAACGTTATGGCTGGATATGAGTAAAACACCTTACCTCTTGTATCTGTGGAACGGAACAGAATGGATCAGGATGGGGATAGATACGCCAACAGAAATTGGAGCCGTTACAAAGGTGGAGTTTGAGAAACGAACAGAAAGTATCGAACAGAGTGTAGAAAAAGTAGAACGAAAACAGACCGAACAAGGAGAGCAATTACAACAAGCAAAAGCAAGCTGGGAGACGACCGCAAATGCACTCAAGGGAAAAGTGGAAATTAAGCAGGTAGAAGATTATGTTGCCAAGTTTCAGATTCCTGATCTTAGGGCGACGGTGAAACAAAATAAAGAAGATCTACTGGAACAATTAGCCGAGAAAGTGGCAACAGAACCATATAATCAAAAAATAACGGATTTGCAACGAATGATCCAAGCAAATAAAGAGGGAATTGAAATACGCGCTTTATCAAAAGAAGTATATACGAGAAAAGAAGCGGATGGAAATTTTGCGACAGATGCCTATGTGAAAGAGATGGGTTCGAAGCTGCAGGTGCTAGATGAGGGGATTCTGGCAGAAGTGAAAAAAGGAAATCTCATTTCGGTGATTAACCAAACAGCCGAAAGGATCAAAATTAAAGCGGAAATGATTGATTTAGTTGGTAAGGTGAAAACGAATTGGATTCAATCTGGA
>NZ_JAEHBI010000176.1:0-928 GCF_016483705.1 Bacillus cereus group sp. N6 | reverse complement strand
GAAATGGTATCGTACAGATCAAACGTATCGTTTTCAACAACCTGTAGGAAAACAATATTCTTATGGAAAAGGACCAAAAGAGCTCAGTGAATTAGAACAACTACGTTTAGAAAATAAGCATCTAAAAACAAAATTACTTGTATGGGGAAAGTATCTGGAAATCGAAAGGGGCTGAAACCAGAAACTGTAGTTACTTTATGGAAAAATGTAAAAACAAAAATAACAATAAAAGAATTGTGTAACGTATTAGAATTACCCCGTTCCACATTTTATCGCTGGTTACAACGAACGGAAGATCGGAAAGATGATATAGAAGAGAAAGTAAAGGACGTCTGTCTTAGGCATAAATTTCGGTATGGATATCGAAGAGTGACCGCTACTCTTCACAAAATGGGACTGTGTGTCAATCATAAAAAAGTATTACGAATCATGAGACAAAATCACATTCTTTCAAAAGTACGTCGAAAGAAAAAGAAATATATCAATGGTGCGGAACCAATGGTAGCCCCTCATCGATTGGGGCGTGAATTCGATGCATCCAGACCAAATGAAAAGTGGTTTACAGATGTGACGTATCTCTTATTTGGAGAGCGTACCTTGTATGTATCAACGATCATGGATGCCTTTAATCGTGAAATTATTAGTTGTGTCATCAGCGAATCACAAACACTGACATTAGCGAGGAAGACATTGAAACAAGCAATGAGAGGGCGAAGAGTAAAAGATGTCCTTCTTCACTCGGATCAAGGAAGTATTTATACAGCAAAAGAATTTCAAGCGTATGCCGTCATGGAAAGCTTTTTTGGTCATTTGAAAAGTGAAGCTTTCTATTCACAAGAGATAACAAAAGTATCCAACACAACTGTGCGAAAGATTGTGCTAGCATACATTTATTACTACAATTGTGTGCGAATTCAAGAAAAATTAA
>NZ_JAEHBI010000175.1:0-1034 GCF_016483705.1 Bacillus cereus group sp. N6 | reverse complement strand
GTGTAACAGCATAAAGTTCAATTCCGCTAGGAATCTTTTGCTCTTTTTTCATATCCCACTATTTTTGCACCAGAACCCAGCACGGAAATGTCCAACATGTAAACATGATTTAGTCGTTCGTAATTCAAATAAAACAGGAAATAAGTTTTTTGGCTGTTCACAATATCCGACATGTACACATACAGAACCAATTAATACATGAGCTGTGATGAAAATCCGGCTCTTTTTTCATTTGTTTAAAGAATGCATGAAAAAAATCAGTTCAACTAAAAAATGACCCTTCAGATTTAGTTGTATGAGGTTTTGATATGGTTATTAATATAATAAGTCATATTTGTTATAAAAACGCATGTAAAGGGAGATAGGGAATTTAAATGCGTTTTTAGGTTTTTTGGGAAAAATAAAAAGGGTAGCCATTATTTACGACTTAACCCTTTGTCTACGATCTGACGAATTGCCTCGTTTCGGTTCTTCAGCTTATTTTCATGCCAAAAATTTTCAATTTGTTCTACTTGTTCTTTTGTAAAAGTAACTAAAATTTGAGTGTACTTGTCTTTATTAACAGCCATATTACAACCTCCTCTATAAAAATAATTATAAGTTATATAACTTTATTGAGGAGGTTATTACATGGAACGAAAAGTTAAAAAGATGATGGCTGATCTTCAATTTATTATGAATCATGGTCAAATCAGTGTAGATTTTATGGATCTAGGATATAAAAGAATGCTTTTTAGTGCATTAGAAGCTACCGGAAAAAGGTTTAATGTGCATACCAATGAACATAATGAAACAACCTTGTTCTTAGAGTTAGTTTAGTAAATTTACGCAATGAGGAGCTGTTAATAATGGAGCAGTTAACCATTTTTGACGTAATGGATGAAACTAAAAATAAGTTATATGAGGTATTAGAGAAAAATGGATTAAATTATAAGATTCAAAAGTACTATTTATATTGGTTCTGGTGCAAAAATAGTGGGATATGAAAAAAGAGCAAAAGATTCCTAGCGGAATTGAACTTTATGCTGTTACAC
>NZ_JAEHBI010000174.1:0-1045 GCF_016483705.1 Bacillus cereus group sp. N6 | reverse complement strand
TTTTCAGAATAATAGTATCAGTATGTCCAAGTTTGAGAGATTATTTGCAAGTGGCCTGAAGTTTTTGCACCAGAACCATTATTTTTTTTACATTATCAGACTATCGGCAATCGAAGTTAGAGCAATATGCTGTAAAACAAAATGTATTTATGAGAACTTTTATAATGCACGATATATTTTAAACTACATCCAAAAGTCATCATGGTGAATTTCTTTATGAGTCATTCTCTTCAGTGCTTTAATAATCTTTTGTCCATTCTTAAATGAAGGATAAAAAGTATTTGCTCGACACAACTTACTAATCGTCCCTTCACTCACACCGGAGTTTTGAGCTAAATCTACTTGTTTAATATCATGATTGTCTAAAAATTTACCTAAATTAGATCTAGGATTTTTAAACCAAGACATGCGCTTCACCTCAATTATTTGATTTTAGTAAAAGCATGTCCAGTTCTTTAGTTTTCTAAACTTTAGATAAGTGAATAATTTTGTTGGATACGGCATATAGTTTAAAAGAGAACTAGATAAAAAAATTGTAATTATCTTGTGGAATATAGCATACATATTAATAGCTACAAGTTGCGAATACACTGAAGTATAATTGCAACTTGTTGTAACGGGTATGCTAACAAAATAAAAAGCTTAAATCCGTTGATACATAAGGATTTAAGCTTTTCTATGTTTTGAATATTAAGCATTATATGATTTTTAGAATGAAAGTTTAAAAGTAATTCGAGTCGAAAGACAAAGAATAATAGGTTTTGATTTTTGACTAAACGGTTCTGGTGCAAAAAATATTGTTGTTGTGTACACTGGAAATATTCATAAATAAAAGGACGGGTGTAGCAATGACAAAGCCAGTAGATTTTAAATGGAAGCATTATGAACCGGAGATGATTTTGTTAGCCGTTAGATGGTACCTGCGGTACAGTTTAAGCTATCGCGATTTGGTAGAAATGCTAGAGGAGCGTGGATTATCTTTGGCTCATACAACGATTATGCGCTGGGTTCATCGATATGGATCCGATTTAGATAAACGCGTTCG
>NZ_JAEHBI010000173.1:0-1053 GCF_016483705.1 Bacillus cereus group sp. N6 | reverse complement strand
ATTTACAAATGAGAGGCATATGAAACTAGTAAAATTAAAAAAGCTTCCGTGAGGAAGCTGAGTAGTTACAAATATTTAAACAATATCATTGAACAAGATCACCGGTTTATCAAAAAACGGATTCGGAATATGCTTGGATTGAAATCATTGCAAACAGCTACAAAAATGATTGCTGGAATAGAAGCTATGCATATGGTCAAAAAAGGACAGACTCTACAAGTGGAGAAGTCTGTCCAAAGGCAAATATATCTTATCAATGAAATTTTTGGTGTAACAGCATAAAGTTCAATTCCGCTAGGAATCTTTTGCTCTTTTTTCATATTCCACTATTTTTGCACCAGAACCTTCATTTGTAAAATGGCGCCACCGGTTAAACCCAAATATGATAATAGCTTTCTAACAAAAAGGCATTCTCGCATGTATGGCCAATCATGGATCGATTTACAAAAACAGTACGGATAAAGTAAAGGCACAAGAGCAATGGTTCTTGTGCCTATTTACATTTTCCAAAAATCATGTGGTTGTGCGTAGGGGTCTATTTTTCTAATAACTTTCAAGAGTTTTTTCATTACAAGGGGTGTTGGAATATACGTTTTGTCACGACAAGCCTTTGTCATTGTTGGTAAAGAAATACCCGCAGTACGTGCGATTTTTTGTTGTTCTATTCCATGACGATCCAGCCATTTTTTAAATATGGTTTTATTATCTTTGAAAAACACTTTTCATCTCTCCTAAACTTGTATAATTTGGTTACAAGTTTGGACAGATTTTTTAGGATCTATTCTATAGAGTTTAATATTTTTTTAAATATGGGGAGAAAGTAGAATTTTTATGAAACAATCCAACGAACGATTCTGTTAATTTTTAACTAGTAATCTGGTATACATATAATGCAAAGATTTGACTTACGCATCATACAACAAATCTTTGCAAGGCGGCTTCCAAAAACATTTTGACATTTACATGCAAGAAAATATAGTAACTACTCAGCTTTTTCAGACAAAAAAGCAGGCCAAATACATGTTTCCGATTTGAAAACATGAAAAAAAATAC
>NZ_JAEHBI010000172.1:0-1054 GCF_016483705.1 Bacillus cereus group sp. N6 | reverse complement strand
CAGTTGCCTTTACGAGACATACTTTGTACGATACCTCTTTCTTGTAATGTGTGACGGTACTGTTTCATTTGATAATGCCAACCTTGATCTGAATGCATCAATAGTTGGTGATTTTCAGGTAAACATTCTAATGCGGTCTCTAACATTTCTGAAACAAGTGAATACGTCGGTCTAGAGCCAATTGTATAGGTAATGATTTCACCATTATACAAGTCTAATACAGGTGATAAATAAAGTTTCTCACCAAATAATTTAAATTCCGTAATATCGGTTACCCATTTTTCATTTGGCGCATCTGCCGTAAAATTACGCTTTAAAATATGAGGTGCAATTTTACCAACTGTTCCTTTATAAGATTTATATTTTTTCATACGTACAAGACATTTTAAACCTAACTCTTTCATAATTCGTTGCACTTTTTTGTGATTCACTATTTGATTGCGATTGGCTAATTCATCACGAATACGACGATATCCATAACGACCTTCATGTTCATCATAAATCGCTTTAATTTCTACTTTTAAATCGGCATCTGGATCGATTCTATCCATTTGTTTTACATAAAAGTAATATGTGCTTCGAGGGATACCCGCTAACTGTACTAATTCTTTCACTTGAAACTCACGCCTTAATTCATAGACTACTTGTGCCTTGTCTTGTCTGGTGATTTTTCCTTGTTTTGAACTAAGGCATTCAACTTTTTTAAATACGCATTTTCCATACGTAAGCGTTCTAATTCAGCTTGTAACGCTTCAACTGAACCTTCTGCCGGAATTTTTTTCGTATCATGTTTTGTGCTTTTATTTTTCATGGATGGACGCCCCTTTTTCTTTGGTTCAAGGGCATCTAAGCCACCTACTTCAAATTGCTTCTTCCATTGATAAACCGTTGTAAAAGAAGGAATCATGAATATAGCCGCTGTATCCATTAACGATATACCCGATTGAGCCATAAAATTTAGTACGTCTAGTTTAAACTCTACGGTGTAATTTGTATAGACCTCGTGTAAACCTTCTTCTCCATGGAGTTCGTATAAGCGCAACCAGTATTGAAA
>NZ_JAEHBI010000171.1:0-1061 GCF_016483705.1 Bacillus cereus group sp. N6 | reverse complement strand
AACGGTGATGAGATTCGTTCATTATACAATGGCAGCTTAATTAATGAGGACCATTCAGCGAGTGACCTTGCTTTATGCAATCATCTGGCATTCTGGACAGGGAAATCAGCAACTCGAATGGATGCGATGTTCCGCGAAACTAGCTTAATTCGTGATAAATGGGACGTTATACATTTTAGTGATACAAACGAAACATACGGTGAAAGAACAATAGGAAAAGCCATTTCATCTACCTCCACAACTATCTTAGACAACAAACAACAATTCGAAGAATTTTCATTCGATTTTATAAATGAAGATGTAGCTGAAGTTGTGGAAGACAAACCAAAAAGGAAATTCAAATTAACTGAGCTTGGAAACGCTGAACGTATCGCATATGAATACGGCCATGTAATTAAATTTGTTAATGATATTGGTTGGTTTATATGGGATGGCAAACGTTGGCGAGTAGATACGAAAAAAGAAATTGAAAGAATTACAGCAAAAGTACTCCGCAGCCTTTCTAAATCAGATGATGAATCAGAAGCGAAATGGGCGCGGATGTGTGAGCGTAGAAATGTACGAATGAATAGTATTAAGGATCTTATGCCATTAGTTCCAGGAGAACGTGGGGATTTTGATAGACATAAATTTTTATTCAATGTAGAAAAGGGTGTTGTTGATTTAAAAACAGGCAAGTTACAACAACATAATCGAGAACTTAGGTTAACTAAGATTACCAATATTACATTTGATGAAAATGCAAAGTGTCCAACATGGCTAACATTCTTAGATCAAATATTCTTAGGAGATAAAGCTCTTATAGAGTACATGCAACGATTGATTGGTTACAGTTTGACAGGTGATATTTCAGAACAAATTATGATGTTTTTAGTCGGTGGAGGTTCAAACGGAAAATCAACCTTTATCAATATTATTAAGGACATTATGGGCGACTACGGAAAACAAGCAAAATCAGATACGTTCATTAAAAAGAAAGAATCAGGAGCAAACAACGATATCGCTAGATTAGTTGGTTCTCGCTTTGTATCAGCGATTGAAAGCGAAGAAGGAGAAAAGCT
>NZ_JAEHBI010000170.1:0-1122 GCF_016483705.1 Bacillus cereus group sp. N6 | reverse complement strand
TTAAAATATCTCATTTGTGATTCTCCTTACTCTTTTTTTAGAGTGTAGTCTCATTTAGAAAACTTTGCAACAGAACCTCGAGACGTAATGGAATTGAAAAAGGACGGCTTAACATACGTTCAGATAGCGGAAATATTAGGGTACGACAAGAGTACGATCCGCCAACAATTGCAAAAACGCGGTTTATTACAAGTTAAAAGAGTGAGAGAAAGTAGGTGAATCATCATTTGTTTAACTGGTTACATATATATCAAGAGTTAGAAGGAGAAATTGAGTACATTGAGTTTAATCTACAGCGTAGTAAAAGAGAATTAAAACGTTGGGTAAGTGGTGATTTACAAGACTTCCGTTTAACAGCTGAATCAGAAGGTGCGAAGGTAGAAAATCATATAGAACGAATTGAATATGAATTAGCACATGATGAATGATTTATACGATTTAAAACAAATAATTGGCAAGTTCAAGGGACTAGATCATCAAATATTGAAGATGAAATATATAGACGGTATGACGTTAGAACAGATTGCGGAATGTGTGAGTTATAGTGTTAGCCACATAAAAAAGAAACATACTGAAATTCTAAAATTCATACGATTTGCTGAGAAGGAAGGTATCATTTAGGTTCACTCCTAAAGTGAATCGAACCCCTTGTAAAAAGGAGTTATAGTAATAACATAGAGAATTGATTTAAAAACAGCTGGTATACAGTTATTCTTTTTTGTCACCAGTGAGAATGAATGGGAATAATAGAACTCTATAAAAAAGAATATTTTATAACATATATCCCTAATACAATCAAAGAAATCCCTGTCGCTACAATAAAAAATTTAACTATTGGCCAAGGTAATATTCGTAACAAAATTGCATATAAAAGGGTAAACTCGTCTAATGCGCCGTGTGAATCTTTGACATCTCGAGGTTTTAAATGAAATATAGCGAACCATATAACAATGATTCCCCAAATGATTAACAGCATAGACAGGATACATTGAGAAAAAGACATTGAAAACACTCCTTTTCATTATTCAAATGATTGGTTTATTGTACCAAAAATTTCATTGATAAGATATATTTGCCTTTGGACAGACTTCTCCCCTTGTAGAGTCTGTCCTTTTTTGACCA